>NZ_JCALDY010000013.1:0-175784 GCF_059813095.1 Mycobacterium sp. NGS22 | reverse complement strand
CCTAGCCGATGACTCCCCGGGGACGCTTCAGGCCGGACATCGAAGGCCTGCGTGCCGTGGCGGTGATCGCCGTCGTCTTCTACCACGCGGGCATCCCCGGCATCGGCGGCGGCTACATCGGCGTCGACATTTTCTTCGTCATCTCCGGCTTCCTGATCACCGGACTGCTCTGGCGCGAAGTGTCGACCACGAAAACCGTTGCGCTGGGCAGCTTCTACGCCGCACGCGCCCGCCGCCTGCTGCCGGCGGCGGCCACCGTCGGCGTCGTCACCGCCGTCGTGGCGGCCATCGTGCTGCCACCGCTGCAGGCCCGACGGGTGTTCGTCGACGGTATCGCCAGCATGCTCTACGTCGGCAACTACCGGTTCGCGGTCCAGGGCACCGACTACATGGGTTCCGACCTGCCGTCACCGTTCCAGCATTACTGGTCGCTAGGTGTGGAGGAGCAGTTCTATCTGGTGTGGCCGGCCCTGATCATCGGCACGGCGTGGTTGGTCGGCCGGTTCCGCCCCGTCCTGGTGTCCAGGACGGCACCGTATGCCGTGGTGTTGGCGTTGGTCGGGGTGGCGTCGTTGGCCGCGGCGGTGTTCTGGACGCACATCTCGCCGCCGTGGGCGTTCTTCTCGCTGCCCACCCGGGCTTGGGAGTTGGCCGCCGGCGGGCTGGTGGCGCTGACCATCGACCAGTGGCGGCGGCTGCCGTTGTTGCCCGCGACGATCGTCGGCTGGGGAGGTCTGGGGCTGATCCTGCTGACCTGCACTCAGTTGGGGCCGCACACCCCGTATCCCGGCACGTCGGCGCTGCTGCCGGTGCTCGGCACCGCGCTGGTGATCGGCGGGGGGTGCGTGACCGGGGGCATGGGGGTCGGCCGGGTGCTGTGCCCGCCGGTGATGCGGGCGATCGGGCGGGTGTCGTACTCGTGGTACCTGTGGCACTGGCCGGTGCTGCTGCTCCTGCCGCCCCTGCTGGGCGATCCCGGCGGGCTGCCGGGCCGGCTGGCGGCGACGACGGTGTCGGCCGGTCTTGCGCTGATCACCATGCATGCGGTGGAGAATCCCGGCCGGTTCGCCGCGGCGTTGCGCCGCTCGGCCAAGGCCAGCCTGGCGGTCGCCGGTGCGGCCAGTGCCGTCGCGGCGTGCGCGTGTGCGGTGTTGCTGACGGCCGTGCCGGCGCCGGTGGGTCACGGGGCCGCGGCTCCGCAGGCCAAGATCGCGGCGCTACCTCCGGCCCCCGACCCGCAGGTCAGTCCGCAGGAAGCCGCGGTACGTCAGGCGTTCGCGCAGGCCCGTGCGGCGTTGGCGGCATCTGCCGGGTTGCGTGCGGTGCCGTCCAATCTGAACCCGTCGCTGGCCGCGGCGCCGGCTGACAAGGCGCCGGTGTTCGTCAACGGCTGCATGCGTTCCTGGCGCGACGTCGGCCAGAGCGAATGCGCGACGGCGGACATCGCCTCGCCTGTCCGGGTCACGCTGATCGGCGACTCGCACGCCGCGATGTGGGACCCGGCGCTGCAGCGGGTCGCCACCGAGCGGCACTGGCGGCTGGAGACGATGGCCAAGGTCACCTGCCCGTTCCTGGACCTGCCGATCGTCAGCCCCTACCTGGGCCGCAAGTACACCGAGTGCGAGCAGTGGCGGGCCGAGATCGTCGACCGACTGAGGGCCGAGCGGCCGCGGCTGGTGGTGCTGAGCATGAGCCGCCGGTATCACGGTGACTTCAGCTTCGCCTCCTACGATCCGGCCTGGATCGACAAGCTGGGGGCCATCGTGGCCTACCTGCGCGGCATGGGGTCGACCGTGCTGGTGCTGGGCCCGGTCGCCGACCCGCAATCGTCGGCGCCGACGTGCCTGTCCGCGCATCTGGACAACGCGGGCGCCTGCGCACCGGCGCGATCGGTCGCGGTCAACGGCGACGGCGTCGCGGCCGAGCAGCGGGTGACGACCGCGGCCGGCGGCTCCTACGCCGACCTGACCGACCTGTTCTGCACCCCCGAGCGCTGCCCGATGATCGTCGGCAACACCCTGGTGTTCCGCGACGACAACCACGTCACCACGCAGTACGCGCAGTTGCTGGCGCCGGTGATCGGGGCGTTGGCCGACCGCGCGCTGTCGGGTGCCTGAATTGCGTCGAATTCGTGGCGACATCGTTGCCGAATGAACCACGATCTCGCGCCGAACGTGGTACGAATGAAAGGGTTTTGGAGGTTTTGATGATGAGTCCGATTGTTGCGGTACTGCTCACCGCAGCCGCGCCGGTCGCCGGACTCGGTCTAGTGCAGCTGCAGGCTCGACTCGAACGTTGGGACTACGAGCGGCACGCGGAGGACTGAGACGCGAATCGACTGAGCGGCAACCGATTTGGGGTTGCTACGTCCGTTTCAGTTCAGCTTTGGCCTCTTTGAGCGCCTGCGCGGCATCGCGACCGGCTTTGAGCGCCTTTTCGTAATTGTTCTCAGCACTGGCTACCGCACGCTCTGCCTTGCTCAGGGCCGCCGCTGCCTCGTCACGCCGCGTCCGGGCGGCGTCACGCTCCGCTCGCCGGTCGGTGAGTGCACTCTTGGCCTCCGACGCCGCCTGCTCGGCCGCGGCCACCGCGGCCGTCAACTTTTCCCGCTCCCGCTTCGGCGCCTGTTTGGCCGTCGGCGCGGACCGCTTGGATGCGGTCGGCGCTGAAACCGCCGCGCTGTCGCCGAACTCGCCGAAGCCAGACCAGCGTTCGGCCTTGGTCAGGCGGCCAAGGCGCGCCCGCACTTCGGGGTCGGCGATCGCGGCTTGCAGCGTGCCCGTGATGTCGTCGCGAATCGACGCCGACGGGCTCTTCATCTCGGCCGCATCGATTGCGGCTTCGGTGAGTTCGTTGATCAGACGGTGTTGCCGCGCGGACAACTCCCGGATCTGTGCGCCGTCCATCGCGGCGTGCGCATCGCGCAGCCTGTCACCCAACTCGCCCAAGCGGGTCTGCGCGTCCCTATGGTCGATCACCAACCGGTTGACGATCCACGCCGCTGTGGTGGGTTTGCGGGCTGCGGAAAGCCGTTTGGCCGCTTCGGTATCGCCGCGCTTCTTGGCCGCGGCGGCCAGGGTTCTTGCGTTCGGCGGTGAACTGATCCGCCGGGACCCGGTACAGGGTATCGAGCTCGTCGTCGGCCATAACGCCATGATCTCTCGCGTCTGGGTGAGCTAGCCAACGGTTTGAAGCCCATGTCGTTGGCTAATTCCCTCGGTGATGAAAGCCAACATGTTCCTAGGTCGGTTTCTGTCCGTGCTCATGGTGCTCGGACTGGCGGTATCGGCCTGCCATTCCCCGGGTGACGCGCCGGCCGCGACGGGTCCGGCGCGGGTGACGATCACGCCGGGTCCGGATGCGCGCGATGTCCAGCCGGCGGCGCCGGTGCAGGTGAAAGCCGACGCGGGAACACTCGTCGAGGTACGCATGGTCAACGACGCCGGCAAGCCGGTCGACGGCGTCATGACACCCGATAGCACCGTGTGGAAACCGACCGGTCCGCTGGGTTACGCGCGCACCTACACCCTCAACGTCACCAGCCGCGGCACCAACGGCGTTGAGAATAGGCAGGTTTCGTCCTTCGCCACGGTGCGGCCGTCCAACCAGACCAAGGTGTCGTTCACGATGACGTCGGAGGCCACGTTGCGGGAAGGCGGCACCTACGGGGTCGGGACGGTGGTGGTCGCGCACTTCGACGAGGAGATCGCCGATCGGGCGGCCGCCGAGCGTCAGCTGGTGGTGACCACCAACCCCGCCGTGCCGGGATCCTGGCATTGGGTCGACTCGCAGAACGCCCACTGGCGACCGGAGCACTACTACGCACCCGGTACCACGGTGACGGCCGAAGCCAAGATCTACGGTATTGCGTTGGGCGGCGGCATGTTCGGGCAGGAGGACAGCCGGGTGTCATTTCGCATCGGGGATGCGCACGTGTCCATCGCCGATGACACCACCAAGATGGTCAGCGTCTTCGACAACGGGAAACTGGCCCGGACGATGCCGACCTCCATGGGGATGGGCGGCACCGAGACCGTCGGCGGACGGACCTTGTCGTTCTGGACTCCGCCGGGCGTCTACACCGTGCTGGACAGGGGAAACCCGGTGATCATGGATTCCTCGACATTCGGGCTGCCGAAGAATTCCCGGCTCGGATACCGCGAGACGATCAATTACGCCACCCGGATCAGCATCGACGGCATCTATCTGCATCAGCTGGATTCGACGGTGTGGGCTCAGGGCCATACCAATACCTCACACGGCTGCCTGAACCTCAACGGCGAGAACGCCAAATGGTTCTACGACTTCTCCGTGCCGGGCGACGTCGTCGAGGTGCGAAACACCGGTGGGGCGCCGTTGAAGATCGAGCAGAACGGCGACTGGACGATCAGTTGGGACGAGTGGCGCAAGGGGAGCGCGCTGGCGCCCTCGTAGCGTTGGGCGTTCCGTTCGGTCGAGCCCCGCTCACCGTGCCAACTGCGTCCGCACCAACGGCGCGATCTTGCGCGCCATGTATAGATGCCCCGCATCGTTGGGGTGCACGCCGTCCGTGCCGATCAGGTCCGGCCGGTCGACGAACCACCGCTGGTCGATCGGGTCGACGAACGCCGCACCGGCGCCCCGGGCCGCGGCGTGCAGCACGTCGCGAATCTGCAATACCGCAACGGGCACGTCGGCGGTGGGCCACGGCGGTCCGATCACCAGGAACCGCGCCGACGGCGCCAGACGGCGCGCGGCCTCGAAGGTGATGCGCACCCGGTCGGCGAGTAACCCGGGCTCGACACCCTGGTCGTTGCGGGAGCCGTAGAACATGACCAGCACGTCGTCGGGCTTGACCGCCCGCGCGGTCAGATCAGCGAACACACTGCCGCGGGAACCGACCATGCCGTACCCGGCGCGGCCCTCGGCCGCCACGTCGGCATCGATGCGCAGGCCCCGCGCCGAAAGCAGCTGCCAGGCACGGGCCGTCCACGCTTTCGGCCCGAGCCCACCCTCGTCGGTGCCGGTGGTGTAGGAGTCGCCGATCACCGCGATGCGGCTCATCCGGAAGTCGAAACTCGTTGGGCGATAAGCCCACTGCGCCGTGATCGGAGCGACCAGACCGAGCACGAACGCGACACCGATGACCCACGTGGCCAGCCGATCCACCACCACGCGCCTCCATAAAAGACGTTTCAGACCAGTCCCTGAATCGTAGGCCGATGTCGACGCGAACTCTCGTCAACGCGCGGTGAGCGTCAGATCGCCGCGGCCCGCGCCGAGCTCTCTTCGCGTGCGACGTGGATGGGATCGAGATTGGTGCCCGGGGAATCGTCGGGTTCATGGCCTGCGGGGGTGGGCCGGGCATCGACCATCCGGCGCATCCAACGCCGCGCGGGCTCTTCCACGAACCGGTACAGCAGCATCGACAGCCCCACCGAGATCGCCAGCAGCCCAAAGATATTCCACTTCCACGGACTGTCCTGCTCCCAAGGACGCAATTCGAAGTTCACCACCGCCCACGTCCACGGCGTGTGCACCAACTCGTGCACCATGTACAGGCAGAACGAGATCTCCCCGCCGTAGACCATCAGTCGCGTCGAGAGCAGCGCAGGCAGGCTGCCGATGCCGATCGCCAGGGTTATCACCAGCGGCACGAACAGCAGATCGACCACCCCGCTGCTGTCATACACCCCGGTGATCGGGTGCGCATCGAGGAAGTAGAGGATGCCGACGAGTGCCACGACGAGCAGCAGGGACAGATACCCGGCGATGCGACGCCCGCGCTCGCCGAGCCGCAGCCGGCGCACGGCCGCGCAGGCTATCGCTCCGGCGGCGAACTGGGTCACGATGCGCGGCAACCAACTCCACGGCGTGTAGAAGACCCCGCTGGCTAGCAGCAGCACCACCGGCGGCAAGGACGCCGCAACCGCCAGCATCATCAGCCCACGCGCCCGCGTCGCGTGCTGGATCCGCCAGATGATCAGCACCAGCCCGCCGAACAGCAGGTAGGCCAGCCATTCGGCGCTGATCGACCAGGCCGGCCCGTCCCAGCTGGACAGGTCGAAGTAGGGCTGATACCAGAGCTGAATCAGCAGCACCTGCCGCACGTAGCTGATCGCGGTCAGCCGGCCGATGTCGGGCGAGGGCGTGTGCCCGATGTGCAGGGTAAGAATCCACCAGAAGGCCGCCAGGTGCAGGGTCACCAGGTACACCGGCCACACCCTGGCCAGCCGCAGCCACAGGAAGTGCACGGTAGCGCGCAGCGACCATGAGTGGCCCATGCGGTCGAGATAGTTCCACGTCAGGACGAACCCGCTGAGGATGAAGAACAGGTCGACGCCCTGCGCGCCGCAGTTGAGCACCGGCGCCAAGTTCTCCCGCAGGTCGGGCGAGACGTCGGCAACCATGGGCCGGAAGTGGAACAGCACCACCCATACCGCGGCGACGATGCGGAGTCCGGTCAGGGCCTTGATCTCACCCTTGATCTGGCCCTTGAGTTCTCCGCTTGGCACGTGGTTCTTTCCGTCTGGTCTCTGGCCAGAGCAGCCTAACAGCCGCTTCTTAGCAAAGAATTAGTCGTAACTACCGGTCCCTTTATGTTTTGCGGGCACCTTATAGGCAAGGTTTGGTCTTCCACGGTTGGGGAGACGGCCGCGGGGAAATGGGGCAGTTCATGACGATTGCGATCGCAGGACCGGTTTCGGGCGCCGTCGACTGTGGCGGTGCACAGATCCGAGCGCACTGCCGCCACCTGGCCACCGTGGTCACCATTCGCGGCGAGATCGACGCCGTCAACGTCGACCGGGTCGGCGAGTATGTCCGGCGTTTCGTCCTCGGTGACAGCCCGATCGTTCTCGACCTCAGCGAACTGGACCACTTCTCCACCGCGGGGATCTCGCTGTTCTGCGTGCTCGACGAGGAGTGCCGCGCCGCCGGGGTGGAGTGGATGATCGTCGCCAACCCGATCGTGGGCGCATTGCTGGCAGACTCCGACGACACACCGTTCCCGGTCACCCGCTCCGTGCACGCGGCACTGCGACACCTGGCCGACGGCATCGCGGCGCGCCGCCGGCTGGTATTGCCGCTGGTCAAGAAGTCCGCGTAGCGGTCCGTCGCAACCTGGCCAGACCGACCACCGCGAAAATCCCGGCGACCGTCGCCAACGACAGCGTCAGCACCAACTGCTGCGGGTGGTAGACGACCGACCACGTGGACGGTTGCCCCTCGGCCACCGGCGCAACCGCGATCGTCGAGCGGGTATGTAGCCAGCACAAACCGGTCGCCACCGCCGCGGCCCCCGCCAGCACCAGTTCGACGACAGCGCGGGCCTTCACAGCTGCGACTCGTCGTCGTCGATGTCCAGATCGTCGGCGATATCCGGGACGAAAGGCCCATGCCGCCGCTCGACCAGCGGCGTCAACACGTCCCGCAGGTGGCGATGACGACGGGCCCAGGCCTGCGCGGTGCGCCCGCCGGTGAGTTTCAGGCCGATGCCGTAGCGGCCGCGCGGCACCCCCACGAGCTCGCCGAGCGCCCGCGCCGTCTGCCATCTGGCCAGCGTTTTCCCCGAGGCCACCGAGTTCTCGGCTTCCGGGAACACCTTGACGATCTCGGACACCAGGATGGTCTCGGTGCCCTGCCGTAACGCGTCCTCGGTCAACTCGACGGAGGTGTGGATCCGCGCGGCGTGCACCTGTAACCCCACGAACGCCGTCACCAGCACGAGGAAGACGGCGGGCACCAGCAGCGAGATCTGCACATGGTTGCTCCATTGGATGTAGATCAGCGACGCCGCCGACGCCGGGCCGGCCAGCAACCAGTACCGGCTGGCGCCCGGTTCGTAGAACAAGGGCTGGTCTTCCGTGGGATCCCCCGCTGCTGTCATGTGCGCCTCACCGGTTCAAGAAAGCCATCCCGCCGCGTCCGCGGCCCAATAGGTGAGCACGATATCGGCCCCCGCCCGCCGGATGCTGGTCAACGACTCCAGTGCCGCGGTGTGTTCGTCGATCCAATTATTAGCTGCCGCCGCACAAATCATCGAATACTCCCCCGACACCTGGTACGCCGCCACCGGCACGTCCGATCGCGCCGCCGCTGCGGCTACCACATCCAGATATCCCAAAGCGGGTTTGACCATCACGATGTCGGCCCCCTCGGCCAGGTCCAAGTCCACTTCGCGCAACGCCTCCCGGATGTTGCCGGGCTCCTGCTGATAGGTGCGCCGGTCCCCGGACAGGCTGGAGGCGACCGCCTCGCGGAATGGACCGTAGAACGCCGAGGCGAACTTCGCGGCATACGCCAGGATCACCACGTCGGTGTGACCCGCTGCGTCCAGGCCGTCGCGGATAGCGGCCACCTGACCGTCCATCATGCCACTGGGCCCCACCACGTGTGCGCCCGACTCCGCTTGTGCCACAGCAAGTTTCACGTAGCTAGCGATGGTGGCGTCATTGTCGACGCGGCCGCGCGCATCCAGCACGCCGCAGTGTCCGTGGTCGGTGAACTCATCCAGGCAGGTGTCGGCCATCAGCACCGTCGCGTCGCCGAGGTCCTTGGCCAGGTCGCGCAGCGCCACGTTGAGGATGCCGTCGGGGTCGGTACCGGCTGAGCCGAGCGCGTCCTTGTCCTGCCCGCGCGGCACCCCGAACAGCATCAGTCCGCCCACCCCGGCGGCGACGGCGTCGGCGGCGGCACTGCGTAGCGAGTCCCGCGTGTGCTGCACCACCCCCGGCATCGACGCTATCGGGCGTGGTTCGTCGATGCCGTCGGCGACGAACATCGGCAGCACCAAATGTCTTGGCTCCAGCGAGGTTTGCGCCACCAGACGCCGCAGCGCGGGCGTGGCACGCAGCCGGCGCGGACGCTGTCGCACGGCTAGGGCCTCATCCGTGCGCTGACTCTGCGTTGAGGGCGGAAGTTACTCGAACTATTGCGCCCTGGACGCAGAGTCAACGCACGATACGTCATCGCCTGCGGCTCTTCTTGCGCGGCGGCGGCAGCGCACCCTCGGCCCGCAACCGGGCGGCGTGCTCGGCCAGCGCGTCCACCAGCGGACCCACCGCGGCGGTGTCGGGCTGCACGTCCACCCGCAACCCGAACTCGGCGGCGGTCTCGGCGGTCTTGGGGCCGATGCAGGCGATGATGGTCCGCGCGTGCGGCTTGCCGGCGATGCCGACCAGGTTGCGCACGGTGGAGCTGGAGGTGAAGCACACCGCGTCGAAGCCGCCGGTCTTGATCATCTCGCGGGTGGCCGCCGGCGGCGGCGCGGCCCGCACCGTCCGGTAGGCGGTGACGTCCTCGATCTCCCAGCCACGCTCGCGCAGGCCCTCGGCCAACGTCTCGGTCGCGATGTCCGCACGCGGCAGCAGCACCCGGTTCACCGGGTCGAAAATGCTGTCGTAGGGCGGGAATTCGTCCAGCAGGCCCATCGAGGACTGCTCACCGGACGGCACCAGCTCGGGGCTGATCCCGAACGCGCGGACCCGGTCGGCCGTCGACTCGCCGACGCAGGCGATCTTCACCCCGGAGAACGCGCGGGCGTCCAGACCGAACTCGCCGAACTTCTCCCACACCGCGCGCACCGCGTTGGTGGAGGTGAACACCACCCACTGGAACCGGCCGTCGACCAGTCCCTTGACGGCACGCTCCATCTGCGCGGGGCTGCGCGGCGGCTCGACGGCGATGGTTGGCACCTCGATCGGCAGCGCGCCGTAGGAGGTGAGCCGCTCGCTCATCTCACCGGCCTGGTCCTTGGTGCGCGGCACCAGCACGGTCCAGCCGTACAGCGCCCGGCTCTCCCACCAGTTCAGCTTGGCCCGGCTGGTCACCGTCTTGCCGATGGTCACCACCAGCGGCCCGGTCAAGGGGCCGGCCGGATCATTACCGCCGCCCAGGACGGCGGGGTCGGTGAGACCCTGCAGTGTGGTCTCGACCGAACGCTGCTGGCAGGTGGTGCCCTGCGCGGTCACCACGCACGGCGTGGAGTCCGCCAACTCGTGGTCGATCAGCGTGCGCGCGGCATCGGCCAGATGCGACGCGGTGGCCTGCAGGATCAGCGGACCGGGCGCGGCGGCCAGTGCGTCCCAATCCACGTGCGGGTCACGCACGTCGGCGACGGTGTGCGACGAACCCAGCGGCAACCCGGCATAGGTCGGCACGGCGCTGCTGGGCGACAACCCGGGCACGATCTCGACGTGCAGGTGGGTCCGTGCGACCGCGTTCACCTCGGTGATGACCGCGTCGACGGCCAGCGGGTCACCGGCCACCAGGCGCACCACGTCGACGCCCAACCGGGCTTCGTGGGTCAGCGTCTTGGCGACCTCGGCCGGATCACCCAGCGCCGGGCGGATGTCAGGACCGCTGGCCACCACCGCCGGCGGGGCCTCCGACCCGGTCGGCGCGTCGGTGCTGCCCGACGCGTCGGCGGGCGCCGGACCCGACACCGGCGGCAGGTCCTTGCCGATCAGCGCCAATACCGGCTCCGGCACGTCGGGGTCGGTGAACACCAGCGCCGCATTGGCCAGTACCGTCGCGGCCCGGGTGGTCAGCAGACCGGGGTCGCCAGGACCAGAGCCCACGAATGTGATGCGGCCCGGCCTCGGCTTACGCCCTCGCGTCATCGTTGTCGCTCCCACAGTCTCTTTCAATCTCCTTGCACGGGCTCTTCCCGTGCTCCCCTCATCAACTCTGCGGCGCCCAGCTCGAACAACTCCGCGGCGACCGAGAGACCCAGCTCCCGGGCCCGTTCGGAGGTGCCGATGCCGGACGCGCGGATCACGTCGGACCCGTCCAGCGCCGCCACGCAAGCACGCAGCGACAGCTCCTCGAAGATGCGCCCCTCCTCGTCGATGGACTCGACCACTTCGGCGATCGCCCCCACCGGCGCGGAGCAACCCGCCTCCAGTTCGGCGAGCAGAGCTCGCTCCGCGGTGACCGCCACCCGCGAGTCGGCGTCGTCCAGCTCCGCCAGCACCGCGACCAACCCGCTGTCGCCCGCCCGGCATTCGACGGCGAGCGCGCCCTGAGCAGGCGCTGGCAACATCTGCACCGGCTCCAATGTCTCGGTGACGTCGTCGAGACGACCCAGTCGAGCCAGACCGGCCCGGGCCACCACGATGGCGTCAAGATCACCACTGCTTACCCTGTTCAACCTGGTATCTAGGTTGCCTCTTAGGGGGCGGATTTCCAAACCGAGACCCAATGCTCTAAGCTGTGCGGCCCGTCGCGGCGAAGACGTCCCCACCAGCGAACCCGCCGGCAACTCTCCCAGCACCAACCCGTCGCGGGCGACGACGGCATCGCGGGCGTCCTCCCGTGGCGGGATGGCCGCGATGGTGAACCGAGAGTCGTCGGCGGTCGGCAGGTCCTTGTGCGAGTGCACCGCGGCGTCCACGCGGCCGTCCTGCATCGCTTCGCGCAACGCGGTGGTGAACACCCCCACTCCGAGCGTTTCGATCGGCGCCGACGACTTGTCGCCCACGGTGCTGATGGTCACCAGCTCCGCGGGATGGCCGTTGGCGATCAGTGCGTCCCTGACGGTCGCAGCCTGGGTGGTGGCCAGCAGGCTGCCACGAGTGCCTATCCGAATCACATGCGCCAATCGGTTAGTCGGCTGAGTGGTTGTCGAATCCGATTGGCAGGACCGGCAATTCGCCGGCGGCCACCGCATCGACAGCGGTCTGGTCGAGCTCGAAGAGTTCGCGCAGCGCCTCGGCGTAGCTGTCGCCGCCGGGAGAGCTGGCGAGCTGCTTGATCCGCACCGTAGGCGCGTGCAGCAGCTTGTCGACGACGCGGCGCACCGTGCGGGCCACCTCTTCGCGCTGGGCGCTCTCCAGCCCGGGCAACCGGTTGTCCAGGCGCAGCAACTCCGCCTCGACCACGTCGGCGGCGCGCTGGCGCAGCGCGGTGACCGTCGGGGTGACCTCGGCCATGCGCTGCCCCGCCAGGTAGGCGGCGACTTCGGCGGCGACGATGTGGCGAGCGGCGTCGACGTCGGCCGCCGCGGCGTGCGCCGACGGTTCGTGTTGCACCCGGTCCACGTCGACGACCAGGACACCGGGCAATCCGGCCACCGCCGGATCGACGTCGCGGGGCATCCCGAGATCGCAGACGACCAAAGGCCTGGTGGCTTCGTCGCGGGGGGCGCCGGCCAGCGCGTGGTGCACGTCGGCCAGCGACACCACCGGGCTCACCGCGCCGGTGCAACTGACCACGACGTCGGCGTCGGCCAAGGCATCGGCCAGCCCGTCCAAGCCCAGCGCCTCGGCCGGTACACCGGACTCGGTGAGCCGTGCCGCCAGTCGCTGCGCCCGGGCTACCGACCGATTCACGACGTAGACCCGCCCGATGCCGGCGCGCGCCAGATGCGACGCCGCCAGCCCACCCATGGCCCCCGCCCCGACCAGCGCGGCGGTCTTGCCGGCCAGGGTGCCCAGCTTGCGCTCGGCAATGCCCAGGGCCACCGACACCACCGAGGCACCGGCGGCGTCGATCGCGGTTTCCGAATGCACCCGCTTGCCCACCGACAAAGCCCGCTGGGCCAATTCGTGCAACACCCGGCCCACGGCACTGTTGGCCTCTGCGGACGCGTAGGCGCGGCGTACCTGGCCGAGCACCTGCTGCTCGCCGACGACCGCCGAATCCAGGCCGCTGGCCACCGCGAACAGGTGCTCGACGGCGGCCTCGCTGTAGCGCACGTAGGCGTGCTTGGTCAGGTCGCCCATCGACATGCCGGAGTACTCGGCCAGCACCTGCCCGATCACCGAGAGCCCACCGTGAAACGCCTCGACCACGGCGTAGACCTCGACACGGTTGCACGTCGAGAGCACCATGGCCTCGGTCACCAGCGGGGACTGCAGCACCTGGTCGACGATCTTGACCTGATCGGACTCGTCGATGCTGAGTTGTTCCAGGATGGAGACCGGCGCACTGCGGTGCGAAACTCCGAAGAGCAGGATGCTCACGGCAGCATCACCTGGCCCGCTCCCTTGCAGCGTCGGAAAGTGAACTGCTACCTACGGTAGTCGGTTCGCAGGTGGGCTACCAAATGCCGCGGGACGGATGCCGGTCACAGTCAGCGGGCCGCGAGGTCGGCGCGCAACCGGGGTTCGTCGACCTCCCAGTAGCTGTGCTCCCGGCCGTCGAGCAGCACCACCGGCAGCCGGTCGCCGAATTCGGCCCGCAGGCCGGGGTTTCCGGCGGCCGCCGCGGCGTCGACGTCGACGCTGGTCAGGTCGAAATCCAACTCGCCGGCCAACTCGGCCAACTGGGCGTGGACCCGCAGGCATATCGCACACCCGGCGCGGGTCAGCAACTCCACCCGGGGGCGGCGTGCGGTTGGCGTCATGGGCATCAGTGTGGCATTTCGCCGGGCGCGAGCCGCGGTTGAATCCGGTTCGACGGCGCGGCCGGATAGGGTTGACGTCGGCGGCTTGCAGGGACCGCGAACCGGGCTACACAGCGATCTGGGAGGTTTGAGATGGCTTCCTCCGACCCCGCGAAAAACGCCTTCCAGACCGGTAACCCCGAATTGGAGAACCTGGCCGCCAACGCCAGCGCCGAACGCGCCCTCGACGACCTGCACGCCGCCCCCGCAGAGGATCGTCCGCCGCCGCCGGTCGACCTGACCGCCGCCGCGTTCTTCGACGTCGACAACACGTTGGTACAGGGCTCCTCGGCGGTGCACTTCGGCCGCGGGCTGGCCGCCCGCGACTACTTCACCTACCGCGACGTACTCGGATTCGTCTACGCCCAGGCCAAGTTTCAGGTGCTGGGCAAGGAGAACGCCGAGGACGTCGCGGCCGGGCGGCGCAAGGCACTGGCCTTCATCGAGGGCCGGTCCGTCGACGAACTGGTGCGCCTGGGCGAAGAGATCTACGACGAGATCATCGCCGACAAGATCTGGTCGGGCACCCGCGAGCTCACTCAGATGCACCTGGACGCCGGCCAGCAGGTATGGCTGATCACCGCCACGCCGTACGAGCTCGCGGCGACGATCGCCCGTCGGCTCGGGCTGACCGGCGCCCTGGGCTCGGTGGCCGAATCGGTGGACGGGGTGTTCACCGGCCGGCTGGTGGGCGACATCCTGCACGGCGTCGGCAAGGCGCACGCGGTGCGCTCGCTGGCGATCCGGGAAGGCCTGAACCTCAAGCGCTGCACCGCCTATTCCGACAGCTACAACGACGTCCCGATGCTGTCGCTGGTGGGTACCGCCGTCGCTATCAATCCCGACGCCCGGTTGCGCAGCCTGGCCCGTGAACGGGGCTGGGAGATCCGCGACTTCCGGACCGCCCGCAAAGCCGCCCGCATCGGCGTTCCGTCGGCATTGGCGCTGGGAGCCGCCGGGGGCGCGTTGGCCGCGCTCGCCTCTCGACGGCAACCGCGCTGATAAGCTGCGCCGCTGAGCAACTATTCGAGAAAGCGGCGGCATGACTGTTCCTCAGGGAGCCGAAGGCATCATCGGTAAGCACTACCGGCAGGAAGACCACTTCGTGGTCGGGCGGGAGAAGATCCGGGAATTCGCCGCTTCGGTCAAGGACGACAACCCGATCCACTACGACGAAGCCGTCGCCGCCGAAGCCGGTTACGAAGTGCTGCCGGCCCCGCTGACCTTCCTGGCCATCGCCGGTCGGCGCGTGCAGCTGGAGATTTTCACCAAGTTCAGCATCCCGATCAACATCGCCCGGGTAATGCATCGTGACCAGAAGTTCCTGTTCCACCGGCCGATCTTGGTGGGCGACGAACTACACTTCGACACGTATTTGGATTCGGTGATCCAGTCCCACGGGACGGTGTTGGCCGAAATCCGAAGCGAAGTGACCGATGCCGACG
The DNA here is from genome assembly GCF_059813095.1 of Mycobacterium sp. NGS22. Classification (NCBI taxonomy): domain Bacteria; kingdom Bacillati; phylum Actinomycetota; class Actinomycetes; order Mycobacteriales; family Mycobacteriaceae; genus Mycobacterium; species Mycobacterium sp. NGS22. The sequence continues at coordinate 160,973 of NZ_JCALDY010000013.1, read as the reverse complement.
GAAATCCGGTAGTGACCAGCATTGTCACTATGCTCGGTGAAGCGGCGAAGCACGACGATCAGGCCGAGGCGACCGTCGCGGCAATTGCATCCATCTAAACAGAGCAGGTAGCGTCGTTTTAATGACTTCAGAAGGCACCCAACTACAGCCCCCGGTTGAAGATGTGCAGTCGCACTACGACCGGTCGAACGAGTTCTTCAAGCTGTGGCTCGACCCGTCGATGACGTACAGCTGCGCCTACTTCGACGAGAAACCCAACATCGACGAGCCGCAGAGCAAGACGCTCGAGGAGGCGCAGTTCGCCAAGCGCAAGCTGGCGCTGGACAAGCTGAACCTCGAGCCGGGTATGACCCTGCTCGACATCGGCTCCGGCTGGGGTTCGACGATGCGGCACGCCGTCGAGCACTACGACGTCAACGTCATCGGCCTGACGCTCAGCGAGAACCAGCTCGCCCACTGCGAGCAGAAGTTCGCCGAGATGGACAGCCCGCGGCGCAAAGAGGTGCGTCTGCAGGGCTGGGAGGAATTCGACGACGAACCGATCGACCGGATCGTGTCGCTCGGGGCGTTCGAGCACTTCGCCGACGGGGCCGGTGACGCCGGCTACCAGCGCTACGCCACCTTCTTCAAGAAGTACTACAACCTGCTGCCCGACGACGGCCGTTTCCTGCTGCACTCCATCGTGGTGCCCACCGCCGAAGAGGGTAAGCAGATGGGCCTCAAGACCACGATGAGCCTGCTGCGTTTCATCAGCTTCATCCTCAAGGAGATCTACCCCGGCGGTAAGTTGCCCCAGGTCGAGCAGGTGGACCGGTACTCGACCGAGGCGGGTTTCAAGATCGAGCGTCACCACTTCATCGGCAAGAACTATGTGCCCACCCTGAACGCCTGGGCCGATGCGCTGGAAGCACACAAGGACAAGGCCATCGAGCTCAAGGGTGAGCAGGAGTACGACACCTTCATGAAGTACCTGCGCGGTTGCTCGGACCTGTTCCGCGACGGCTACACCAACGTGTGCCAGTTCACCCTGGTCAAGTAACTCCCGTCCCCTGCGCGAGCAGACGCAAAAGCCCCCATTTCGTGCCTAAATGAGGGGCTTTTGCGTCTGCTCAGCGGGGCGGTGCTCAGCCCAGGAAGATGTTGCGACGGCCGGCCAGCAGCCGGTACAGCGTCTGCTGGATGGTCTCACGCACCTGGTCGGTGAGCTCGAAGGTCACCATCGGGTCGTCGGCGTCGCTGGCGGCGTAGTCGGCGGTTGAAATCGGCTCGCCGAACGCGATACGCCACTTCGACGGCAGCGGCACCAGCCCCGCCGGCCCGGCCAGCGGGAACAACGGCGTCACCGGGAAATAGGGCAGACCGAACAGCCGCGCCAGCAGCTTCACGTCGGCCAGCATCGGGTAGATCTCTTCGGAGCCGACGATCGAGCACGGCACGATCGGGACCTTGGTGCGCAGTGCCGCCGAGACGAATCCGCCGCGGCCGAACCGTTGCAGCCGGTAGCGGTCCTCGAATTTCTTGCCCAGCCCTTTGTACCCCTCGGGGAACACCGCGGTGAGTTCGCCGGAGGCCAGCAGCCGGTGCGCGTCTGCCGTGCAGGCCATGGTGTGGCCGGCTTTGCGGGCGGTGGACCCGACGACCGGTAGGTCGAACACCATGTCGGCCGCCAGCAGCCGCAGATCGCGTTCGGCGGGATGCTCGTCGTGCACGGCCACCGACAGCATCAACCCGTCGAACGGCAACACCCCGGCGTGATTGGCCACTACGAGCGCGGCACCTTCGGCGGGGATGTTCTCGACCCCGCTGACTTCGACCCGGAACCACGATTGGAAGAAGAACCTCAGCAAAGGCCGCACGATCGCGTCGTTGAAGTGCGGATCGAACCCGAATTCGTCGACGCTGTAGTCGCCGGTCAGCCGCTGCCGGAAAAATCCGGCGACCGCGGCCACACGTTGCGCGACGTCGCTCAGTGGCGCCTCGCCGCCGGACGAACCCCCGCTAGCGCGGCGGTGCTCGTCGATTTCCCGGACGACGGCGGCGAGCTCTTCAGCGGACGCGCGATTACCGGGATCGGCAAGCAGCGAGGGATGTTGGTGCGAGGCGTCCGAGCGCTGATTGGCAACCCGGCGGCGTGCCGCTACCCGACCCCGATTGCTGTGCAGTGGAATAACATTCGCTCTGGATTCACCCGGCACGATTATCTATCCAAACCTATCTGACCCCGATGCGCGGAATTGGATTTCGGCTACCCCAGCGCTGCGCCACCGCTATGGCACGACCCTCCCAGGAGCGTACCCGATCCGGGTCGATTATGGGAGTCAAGCTGCGGCCGCGGACGTAGTCGTCGAACGCCTCCGCCGTCGACCATTTGGGCTGATAACCCAGCTCGGATCGCATCCGGGTGGTGTCCATCACGCGGCCGTAACTCAGGTAGGCGAATTGCTCACGATTGATCTCGGTATAACGGTTGGCCCGCCGCAACGAATCGAGTGCCCATACTCCAAAACTGGGCACTGGCAACGGAATTCGACCGGCGCGGCGAATGGCCTGAGACAGCATCATGATTCCCTCCGCACCGATGTTGAAGGTGCCGGCCTTGCCCGCCATCGCGGCGCGCTCGAGCGCACCCAGTGCGTCCTGCTCGTGCAGCAGCTGCAGCCGGGCGTCGCGGCCGAACATCGTCGGCACCAAAGGCCCTGCGAGATAACGCGACAGCGTGGTGTCCATCGCCGGGCCGATCATGTTTGCCAACCGCAGGATGGTCACCGCGATGTCGGGCCGGCGCCGCCCCAACCCGCGCGCGTAACCCTCGATGTCGAGGCTGTCCTTGGCAAACCCTTCGCGGAAGGGTCGCCGGCTGCTGCTGTCCTCGGTGAACATCACCGGGTCGTGCGGACTGGACCCGTACACCTCGGACGTCGACTTCAACACCACCCGCCGCACCGACGGCGCCTTCTGGCAGGCGGCGAACAGTTGCATCGCGCCCATCACGTTGAGTTCTTTGAGCGCCGCGCTGCCACCGGACCGCGGCGCGTATGACGCCGCCGCGGCATGCACCACCGTGTCAACGTCGCCGTTTCGGATCACCTTGGCGATGAAGGGATTTCGGATGTCGGCACGGACGAACTCGGCCCGGCCCATCCGGCGCAGCATGTCCTTGCTGGGCGCGATCGCGTCCACCGCGATGACCTGGTTGATCAACGGGTTCTGCACCAGGCGAGCCGTCAGGTAGCCGCCGAGAAACCGGCACGCACCGGTGACGAGTACGACCTTGGGGTAATGCACGGCCTCGCCGCCGGCTCCCCCGCCGTCCTTGCTCTTCGACGGATCCACCTCGACAGCCTAGCGACGCGCAGAGACGGGTGTGTTACGAACCAGTGACGGGCGGCGCGGGCAGAACTTACTTGCCAAGTTTTCTGCGCTGCACTCGGGTGCGACGTAGCAGCTTGCGGTGCTTCTTCTTCGACATACGCTTGCGCCGCTTCTTGATTACTGAACCCATGAACTCCGCTATCTGACCTGTACCGGCTTAATCAAATGACCGGGACACTTTACCCAACCGGACGCACGCAACGCCAAACGGTCGTCCAGGGACGCCGGGCTGCCGACCGGATTCGCGACGCGCGGGAATGTGTTGCGGTCGGATTCCGATCCCACGCCGGGCAGGGAGAGGCGCTCTGGCTGCTCGACGGCTTGGGTGTGAATCCTTGGCGTTGATTGTGAAACGAGGGCTTTCGGAGTGAGCCCAGGGCGGGAAAATCGGCGAGATCCCGCCCAGGCTTCACCCGCAAAGCCCAGACTTCACCCGCAAAGCCCAGGCTTCACCCGCAAAGCCCAGGATTCACGCTGAAAGCTCCGGCCGACCGGAACGCGACAAGCGGGGGTCAGCCCGCGTCGAAGTACGACGTCTCCAACATGTCGTGCACGGCTTTGGCATGCACGCGGAAGGAGCGTCCGACCCGAACCGCGGGCAACTCCCCGTTGTGCACCAACCGGTAGACCGTCATCTTCGACACCCGCATCAACGCCGCGACCTCGGCGACGGTGAGAAATTGCGTCCGGGACTGACCGGCGTCGGCCGAACCACCGTCCCGTGCCGCTTTACCTGCAGAATCCCGTGCCGACGGCCCGTTCGTAGACGTCATCGCAACCCAATCGTGTCAGGCCCGCGCAATGCCAGCGGCTTCCCCTCCGCTGGCACCCACACGCGCTTACAAAGAGGAGAATAGCGGGACTAGTGGGGTTACTGGTACTGGTGAGAGACAATCCGTTGAAAATTGCCGAATTATTCGGATGTAATTCGTAGCTGCTCAGAGCGGTTTTTGGCGGCCTGCACCGCGGCGTCGACGGCCACCCGGAATCCACCCCGTTCCAGTTCACGCAGGGCCGCGGCAGTGGTGCCGCCGGGTGAGGTGACCGAAGCCCGCAACTGTGCGGGTGCAGCGTTGATTCGTAGCCCGCCCGAGGCGCCGTCGGCCGGCCGGCGCTCCTCGTCCATCCGCTCCAACAACATCGCCGCCGCACCCGCCATCGTCTGCGTGGCGAGGTCGGTGGCCACCTGGCGGCTCAGACCGACTGCCACGCCCGCGTCCACCAGCGCTTCGACCAGCAGGAAGAAATAGGCCGGTCCCGATCCCGATACCGCCGTCACCGCATCCAGGTGCTGTTCGGGCACCGTGAGGACGCCGCCGACGGCGTCGAACAGCGTGGAAACGTCGTCGAGCTGTTGCGGCGTGACGAACCTGCCCTTGGCCAGCGCGGTGACCCCGGCACCGACGAGTGCGGCCGCGTTGGGCATGGCCCGGATCACCGGCGTACCGGCCGGCAGCTTGGACTCGAAGAAGGTGAGGCTGATGCCCGCGGCCACGGTGACGAACACCTGCTCGACGCTGTCGTTGTCGGCTGCGCCGACCGCCTCGGCCAGGGAGTCCACCACGGACTCGACATCGGCCGGCTTGACGGCGACCACCACGAACGAGGCGTTCTCCACCGCGTCGCTGACGGACGCCACCACCAGCACGCCGTAGTTCGTCGACAGATACTTGGCCCGCTCCGGCAAGCGTTCGGCCACCACCAGATCTTTGACCTGCCGGCCTGCCCGCAGCAGCCCGGACAGCAGTGCTTCGCCGATGTTGCCGCCGCCGATGATCGCGATTCTTGCCATGCCGCAAAGCATCGCAGACCGGCGGTCCGGATTACCCGGCAGGCACCATCGCAAGTTGCCGGGCCTGCACCACCAGGCGGCCCAACTCGTCGACGACGATGTGGTCCTCGTCGAACCAGTCGTGTCCGATCTCCACGCAGGTGGCGATGATCCGCAGCCATCCATTCACCGGCACCGACCGCAGCAGTGCGGTCAGCTGGACGGTCGGCGCCCAACCGGTGCGGTCCACGGCGAACGTCACCGGCGCCGACAGATCTCCGCACATCAGCGCGAACAGCGCGTCGGGAGCAAGGTCTCGCGGTCGCGCCCACATCTGGATCATCGGCGGCCGCCCGTCCGGCGGCCGGTTTTCCGGAGAAGGCATCGTGGACATCACCGGCCGGATGTCGCAGCCGGCGCCCAGATGCACCAGACCGGCCAGCGGGTGACCCGGGCCGATCGGCGCCAGGTCGTCGGGCGGCTGCGGAGCCATCAGGTCCACGACCGGGTTGGCCGACAACAACGGCGCGGTCTCCCCCGGCAGATGATGCTCCGGCTCACCCAGCGTGACGACAGCGTGCACGGCGGTACGGTCGCCCTGCATGAGTTCGACGTCGGCCACGGTGATCCGGCGTCCCCGCTTGCGCAGCGAGGTGACCAGCCGCATCGGCCCGGGGTCGGGCGCGGACAGGAAATTCGCCGACACGGCGACCGGTTGCTGGGCGCCGTCGCCGTAGGCAGTGCGTACGGCGTTGGCGCACAGCGCCACCATGACACCGCCGTGCACCTTGGGTCCGATGGTCCAGTGCTCGTTCAACACGCCGTCGAAGACCAGGCACGCCGGGTCGTCCGTGTCGACTGGGCGCAGCGCCATCGCACTGCTGAACAAGGCGTCCGTCATCAGCGCAGCAGGTGGGTTCGGGCGAACTGCAGCGACTCGATCAGCATGGCCTCGCGCTCGGCGGCCGAACGCGCGCTCGAGGTGGACACTTCCAGCACGACGTGGCCGGCGAAACTGCTCGCGGCCAGCATCTGGCACACCTCGGCGGTCGGCTGGGTGCCCCGGCCGGGCACCAGGTGCTCGTCGGCGGGCAATCCGCTGCCGTCACACAGGTGCAGGTGCACCAATCCGGTCCCCATCCGTCGGGCCATCTCCAGCGAGTCGGTGCCCGCGGTCGAGGTGTGCGAGAGGTCCAGCGTGTAGTGCGCGTGGTCGCCGTCCAGCGGGTCGTACGAGGGGGCGAACGCCGAGACCCCCAGGCCCGGCCCACCCCCGCGCCGGCGCATCCGTTCCCGGGTCTGGTCGAGCCCGAAGAAGCGGTCCGCGCGGAACGGGAACATGTTCTCCACTGCCACCAGCACGTCGCTGGCCTCCTCCAGGGCTTTGACCTGGTCACTGAAGCCTTCGGCGTAGCGACGTTGCCAACGGAACGGCGGGTGCACCACCACCGTCTGTGCGCCCAGCTGTTCGGCGGCCCGCACGCTGCGATCCAGTTTGACGATCGGGTTCGCGCCCCACACCCGCTGCGAGATGAGCAGACAGGGGGCGTGCACGGACAGCACCGGCATGTGGTAGCGCTTGGACAGCTTGCTGATGGCGTCGACGTCCTGGCTGACCGACTCGCTCCAGACCATCAGCTCGACCCCGTCGTAGCCGAGCCTGGCGGCATACTCGAACGCCGCCTCGGCCCGCAGCGGGTACACCGAGGCCGTCGACAAGCCGACTTTGATTGCTGGGCGCACAGTCTGTAGGGACGCCTAGCTCGTTTGCAGCAGGGCCATCGGTCCCAGGGTGATCAACGCACCCACGGCGACCGCGATCAGCGTGCTGGCAATGTCCTCGGTCTTGCGGACCACCCGGACGCCGACCACCAGACCGAGGATGACCAGCACCGAAAGCACCAGCGCGACGATGGGACTCCACCGCCACAGCTGGTCGAAAGCGATGAACAATCCCCCGCCGAATGCGACCGCCAGGATCGACTGCAGCACCGTGAGCAGGCCGCGGCCCAGTGCGGCCATCTTGCCGCCCGCGCGTCGCGGCGCCGCCTCCTCGTCGAGGTGGTCGAGGTCGCGTTCGTCGTCCAGTTCGACGGTGCGCTGCCCGCCGCGCCGGCGCGCGACCTCGTCGGCAATCGATTGGCCCCCGAACAGTGTCCCGTCCGACGCCTCGTCGGCGTCCGGGCCCTGCAGATACGAGCGCACGTACGCCGAGTCTTCGGCCACCGATTCGGCTTCCCGCACCTCGCTGTCCATCACGTCGACGGAAGCGTCGGTGTAATGCCCGACCGGGTCCGGGCTCATATGCTCCGCGCCCGAGTGCTGCTCGACGTCACTGGTGGCGGTATGACGCAACGGGCGGGGGTACTCGCTGCGCTGCGGGCCGGACTTGCGCCGCGTCACCGGGTCCGACTTGGGCCAGCGCGGCTCGGGCTCGGACCAGTAGGGCGCGGAAGGCCCGGGTTCTACGGTGGTTTCCGGTTCGGCCCGGACCTCGGGTTCGACGACGGGCTCGGCCCGGACCTCGGGTTCGACCACAGGCACGTCGCGGACTTCGGGTTCGGCGCGCACGGCCGGGGCGACGGGCGCGGTCTCCTCGCGGTGATCGTCCCGGATGACCGGAATCTCGCCGGTGAGCTCGGCGACGCTGATCGAATCGTCACCGCGACGGCGGCGACGCCGGCGGGTGGCCGTCGGATTGGCGGTACTTCCGTTCCGGGCCAGCAGCTCGGCCACCGATATCTGCTTGGCGTCCTCCATGTCGGGTCCAGTCATGCTTTGCTGCCTCTCGACCGGTTGGACGCACTCCGATCAGCCACCTGGCTCCCGGCATCCCGCACCGAAGTCTGCACGAACGACGTTTCCATGAAGGCGGTTCCGTCGGCTTCGCTGTCGAGTTTGCGCAGGATGAGACCTTCCCGCAGCGCCCACGGGCAGATGTCCACCGCTTCTATCGACAGGGCTCGCATGCTTGCCTCCGCCACCAGCGCACCCGCCACGATCTGCGGGGCACGCTCGGCGCTGACTCCTTCCAGTTCTGCTCGGTCGGCGGCTGTCATCCTAGAGATGAAAGATATGAGTTGTCTGAGGCCGTTGGCGGTGAGCGTGCGTTTCGCCCGCGGTCCGGCCGCCGACGGGGCCGCGCCGGTGAGGCGCGCCAACGACCGGAACGTCTTCGACGTCGCGACGGCGAGATCGGGCGCCCCGGCTTCGAGCAGGGTGGCGCTGGCGTCGGCGAGTTCGGCGTCCAGCCAGTCGCGCAGCATCGCCACCCGGCGCCGGCCCGGCGGATCGTCGGGCAACCACTCGCGGGTCAACCGTCCGGCGCCCAGCGGCAACGACAACGCGACCTCGGGTTCCTCGTCCACGCCGCTGGACACCTCCAGCGAGCCGCCGCCGATGTCGAGGTTGATGATGCGCCCGGCGCTCCAGCCGAACCAGCGGCGCACCGCCAGGAAGGTCAACCGCGACTCGTCCACCCCGCGCAGCACCTGCAACTCGACGCCGGCCTCTTTGCGCACCCGAGCCAGCACGTCGTCGGAATTCTCGGCGTCGCGAACCGCGGAGGTGGCGAAGGCCATCAACTCCGCGCAGCCGGAGCTGACCGCGATCTTGGCGAACTCGTCGACCGTGGAGATCAGCTTGTCGGCGCCGCGCTTGGTGATCTTGCCCGAACTGTCGGTGGCCTCGGCCAGGCGCAGGGTGGCCTTGGTCGAGCTCATCGGAGCCGGACACCCGCCCCGGTGAGCATCGACCACCAGTAGATGGACGGTGTTGCTCCCCACGTCCAGCACGCCCAATCGCACAGAACAAAACTAGCCGGACTCACCGGGCACGCGTCCCGCGACCCGTGATGCGCACCGCCGGGCCGAGCCGGCGCCCGTCGCGAAAACGTGGACTAACGTTGCACCCGTGGCCAACTCGCTGCCCGGACAAGAGGTCGAACAGGATTTCGCCCGTGAGTGGGTGGAGTTCTACGACCCCGACGACCCCGAGCACCTGATCGCGGCCGACCTGACCTGGTTGCTGTCGCGCTGGACGTGCGTGTTCGGCACGCCGGCCTGCCGGGGCACGGTAGCCGGCCGACCCGACGACGGGTGTTGCTCGCACGGCGCGTTCCTGTCCGACGACGACGACCGCGCCCGCCTGGACGACGCGGTCAAGTTGCTGACCGAGAAGGACTGGCAGTTCCGCGACAAGGGCCTGGGCCGCAAGGGGTACCTGGAACTCGACGAACACGAGGGCGAACCCCAATACCGCACCCGAAAGCACAAGGACGCGTGCGTGTTCTTGAACCGGCCCGGTTTCCCCGGCGGCGTGGGCTGCGCCCTGCACAGCAAGGCCCTGAAACTGGGTGTCCCGCCCCTGACGATGAAGCCCGACGTGTGCTGGCAGTTACCGATCCGGCGCAGCCAGGAGTGGGTGACCCGGCCCGACGGCACCGAGATCCTCAAGACGTTTCTCACCGAGTACGACCGGCGCGGCTGGGGCTCCGGCGGTGCGGACCTGCACTGGTACTGCACCGGCGATCCGGCCGCCCATGTCGGCGCCAAGCAGGTGTGGCAGAGCCTGGCCGACGAACTGACCGAACTTCTCGGCGCGAAGGCCTATGCGGAGTTGGCCGCAATGTGCAAGCGCCGCAGCCAATTAGGTCTGATCGCGGTGCATCCGGCGACGCGGGCCGCCGAGTAGCTAACGGCTCTTGGTGTAGGCCAGCACCATTCGCAGCGCGCTGGCGTTCAGATAGGCCTCCACGCTCACGGCCGCCGACTCCGCCTCGTGCGCCAGCACCGCCTCGGTGATCGCCCGCAGGTCGGCGACCACCGGCTCCGCGTCGTCGTAGGCGCCGGTGAGTTCGTGTTCACGGCCACCGAAAGCCTGTTCCACCCACCGATACAACAGGCCCAGGGCGCGGTTTCGGGTGCTGTGGATCAGCACGTGAAAGTAGGCGAGATCGGCGGTCTGGCGGGCTGCGGCGGTGTCCGCCTCCTGAACCGCGGCCAGCGCGCGCCGCAGTTCTTCGGTGTCCGCCGGCGTGCCGCGCTGTGCCGCCAGCGTGCCGATCAACGGACCCAACGCCGCCCGGATCTCGAGTAGCTCGACGAGGAACTCCGGGCCCAGCTTGCGCACCAGGGCCTCGACCACCGCCGGATGGGTCAGGCCTTCGGGGTCGCGAACCACGCTGCCGCTGCCGTGGCGAACTTCGATCAGACCCATCTGCTGCAGGCGAGCCAGTCCCTGACGCAGTGAGGTGCGATTCACACCGAGCTGATCAGCGAGTTCGCGCTCGGGCGGCAGCGTCGAGCCGGGCGGGAACGCGCCGTCGAGGATGGCGTCGGCGATCGACGCAGCGATCTGTTCGTCGACTCGCTGACGGTCTGGCGGAGGTATCGGACTTGACTGGTTCATTGGCTCAACCAATTATAGAGGAAGGAGGTGCTGAAGTGGACGACGAAACGCGGTTGGCCGCGACGCCGCGCTGGCGGGGGAAGCCGGGACGGTTGGAGGTCTGGTACGCCACCCTCTCCGACCCCGTCACCCGCGCCGGCCTGTGGGTGCACTGCGAGACCGTAGCCCCGACGGCGGGCGCGCCTTACGCGCACGGCTGGGCGACCTGGTTCCCGCCCGACGGTTCGCCACGCACCGAGCGCTTCGGCCCCGAACCGGTCGCACCCGCCGGCGGCGCCGCCTGGTTCCAAGCGGCCGGCGCGCTGGTCGGACCCGGGCAGATGACCGGACGCGCGGGCTCACTCGCCTGGGACCTGTCATGGAAGGACGCCGGCGCCCCGCTGTGGACCTTTCCGCGCGTCGCCTGGGAGCGCGAACTGCTGCCCGGCGCCCAGGTCGTGCTCGCTCCGACCGCCGATTTCGCCGGGACTGTCAGCATCGACGGCCACACCCGGTCCGTCGACCGCTGGCGCGGCAACGTGGCGCACATCTACGGGCACGGCAACGCCAGGCGCTGGGGCTGGATTCATGCCGACCTCGGCGACGGCGATGTGCTCGAGGCCGTCACCGCGGTGTCGCACAAGCCCGGGCTGCGCCGCCTGGCGCCGCTGGCCTTTGTCCGCTTCCGAATCGACGGAAAAGATTGGCCCGCAAGCGTTTTGCCGGCGCTGCGGATGCGCACCAGGCTCGGTCCGCGGCACTGGCAGCTGGAGGGCCGTATCGGCGGACGCGAGGTGTTGATCCGGGTCGACCAGCCCCCCGAGCGCTGCGTGAGCCTGCAATACACCGACCCCGACGGCGGCACCTGCGTGTGCACCAACACCGAACAAGCCGACATCCACGTCGAACTCGGCGACCGGCGGTGGTCGGTGCTCGGCACCGGACATGCCGAGGTCGGTTTGCGTGGCGATCAGGCTCCCCCGGTCAATGAAAGGACCCCGCAATGAGTTTCGCTCTCGACCCGCCGTTGCTGTTCGCCTCCGGAGTGCTGATCGAGCGCCGCTTCCCGCCCGAGCGACGCGACGTCCTGGAGGCCGCCGTGCTCGGCGTGTTCTTCGCCGGATCGTTCGGTCTGTACCACAACGTGCCCGGGCTGGGTTTCCTGTGGCGACCGTTCCGCGCGGCGAACGGACGCGACTTCATGTGGAACAGCGGGGCTTTCGACATGGACACCGAGAAACTGGACTGGCCGGCGCACGCCGCCGCCGGGGGTATCTTCGCGACCTACCCGTTCTTCCTGAAGCTGGGCCGCGCGCTCGGGCGCCGCAAGTGAGCCGGCTGGCCGATCGCGCTACCGCCTCGTTCGGCACCGCGCTGCTGCCCGAGGAACACGGCGGCCCGTCGTCCGCACAGTTCGCCGCACGCGTCGACCGGTACCTGTCACGGCTGCCGGCCACCTCCCGGCTGGCGGTGCGCGCCGGGTTGGTCTCGATGGCCGCGGCGAGCTACCTGACCACCGGACGGTCCCTGACGCGCCTCGGTCCCGCCGATCGCGAGCGGGTGTTGCGGCGCATCGCCGCGCTCAGCACCGAGGCCGGCGCGGCCGTCGAGGGCATGAAGGTGATCGGGTTGCTGGCCAACGGAGCGGATACCTTTGCCCACGAACTGTTTTCGCGCGCCCACGCTGACCAGGTGGTACGTCCGGACGCGGCCCTGGACGTCACCCGGTCGGCACACAGCGCGTCCGTCGTCACCGCCGACGTGGTCGTGGTCGGCTCCGGGGCGGGCGGCGCGATGGCGGCCCGCACCCTGGCCCGGGCCGGCCTGGAAGTCGTGGTACTCGAGGAGGGACGACGCTGGACGGTCGAGGAGTTCCGCACCAGCCACCCGATCGACCGGTATGCCGGCCTGTACCGCGGCGCCGGGGCCACCGTTGCGCTGGGACGGCCAACGGTGGTGCTGCCGATGGGCCGGGCGGTCGGCGGCACCACCGTGGTCAACTCCGGCACCTGCTTCCGGCCCCCGGATGCCGTGCAGCGACGCTGGCGTGACGAATTCGGCCTGAGCCTGGCCGATCCGGACCGGTTGAGCGGCTACCTCGACGACGTCGAACGCACCCTGCAGGTCGCGCCGGCGCCGCGTGACGTGATGGGCCGCAACGGCAACCTGTTGCTCCAGGCCGCCGATTCGCTGGGCTGGCAGGCGGCACCCATCGCGCGCAATGCGCCGGGTTGCGAGGGTTGCTGCCAGTGTGCCATCGGCTGCCCGCACAACGCGAAGTTCGGCGTGCACCTCAACGCGCTGCCGCAGACGTGCGCGGCCGGCGGGCGCATCATCTCCGAGGCGCGGGTCGAACGGGTGCTCCATGAGCACGGACGTGCCCGCGGCGTACGGGCCCGCCGGCCCGACGGCACCGCGATCGACGTACTGGCCGCCACCGTCGTCGTCGCGGCGGGTGCGACCGAGACGCCGATGTTGTTGCGGCGCAGCGCGCTTGGCAGACACCCGCGGCTGGGCCGCAACCTGGCGCTGCATCCGGCGACGTTGCTGGCCGGACGGTTCGAGGAGGATGTGTACGCCTGGCGCGGCGTGCTGCAGAGTGCGGCCGTGCACGAATTTCACGAGTCCCACGGCGTGTTGATCGAGGCCACCGCCACCCCGCCCGGCATGGGTTCGATCATCTTCCCGGGTTACGGCGCCGAGCTGCTGCACTGGTTGGACCGGGCCCCCCAGATCGCCACCTTCGGCGCGATGGTGGCCGACGAGGGCGTCGGCTCGGTGCTGTCGGTCAGGGATGAGACGGTGGTGCGCTACGACATCGCCCGGCACGATGTCGCGAAACTGCGGGTCGCGTTGGGAGCCATCGGCCGGCTGCTGTTCGCCGCCGGCGCGGTCGAAGTGCTCACCGGGTTGCCCGGCGCGATGACGGTGAAGTCCGAGACGGAACTGCGCGACGTGCTGGCCAGAACCGAGCCGAAAAGCCTGCACCTGTCCGCATTCCACCCGACCGGGACCGCGGCGGCCGGCGCCGACGAGCAGATCTGCCCCGTCGATCCGGCCGGCCGACTGCGTGGCATAGCCGGCGTCTGGGTTGCCGACGCCTCCATCCTGCCCAGCTGTCCCGAGGTCAACCCGCAGCTGTCCATCATGGCGATGGCGCTGGCGGTGGCCGATCAGATACTCGCCTGACGACACCAAATCCCGGCGCGCAGGAGTTCGCCCGGGCTACCCCTCCAGCTTGTAGCCCAGCCCCCGCACGGTCACCAGGTGCACCGGGTTGGCCGGGTCGGCCTCGATCTTGGACCGCAGCCGCTTGACGTGGACGTCGAGCGTCTTGGTGTCGCCGACATAGTCCGCACCCCAGACCCGGTCGATCAACTGTCCGCGGGTCAGCACCCGTCCGCTGTTGCGCATCAGGTATTCCAGCAGATCGAATTCCTTGAGCGGCAACGTGATTGCTTCGCCGTTCACCGAGACGACGTGCCGTTCGACGTCCATGCGGACCGGACCGGACTCCAGCACCCCGTCGCTGATCTCGGAGTCGTCGTCGCCGCCGCGGCGCAGTACCGCCCGGATCCGGGCGATCAACTCACGCGCGGAGTAGGGCTTGGTGACGTAGTCGTCGGCGCCGAGCTCGAGGCCGACCACCTTGTCGATCTCGCTGTCCCGCGCGGTCACCATGATCACCGGGACGCCGGAGCGGGCGCGCAGCTGCTTGCACACATCGGTACCCGACATACCCGGCAGCATCAGATCCAGCAGCACGATGTCGGCGCCGGACCGGTCGAACTCGGCCAGCGCGGAGGGACCGTCGTTGACCACCGTGGCCTCGAAGCCCTCTTTGCGCAACAGAAACGCCAGCGGATCGGCGAGCGATTCCTCGTCTTCGACGATCAAAACGCTTGTCATCGACTCAACTCTTCCTCTCGTTGTGACCTGCCGGGCCTCAAGTCCCGGCTGAGCGATTGCTCGGTTTGTGCCTCGTCCTGCGCCGGCGGGCCCTGCGCTGCCGCGGACCCGGAGGCCGGGATGGACAGCGTGAACGTCGATCCGGTCCCCGGCTTGCTCCAGACGCCGATGCTGCCGCCGTGGTTGGCCGCGACGTGCTTGACGATCGCCAACCCCAGTCCACTGCCGCCGGTGGCGCGCGAACGCGCTTTGTCGCCGCGGAAGAACCGCTCGAAGACGCGTTCCTGGTCTTCCAGGGCGATCCCGATGCCCCGGTCGGTGACCGCTATCTCGACGTAGTCGCCACGCCTGCGGCGGCTGATCGACACCAACGACCCGCGCGGCGAATAGGCGATCGCGTTGGACACCAGGTTGGCCAGCGCGGTCACCAGCAGCGTCTGGTCGCCCAGCACCTGCAGCCCGCTGGGCGCATCGGTGCGGACGTCGATGGCGGCGTTCTCGGCTGCCACCTTGTGCCGCGAAATCGCCTCGGAGACAACGGCGTCGATGTCGACGTCGGTCTCGTTCGTCAGGCGCTCGGCACCTTGCAGCCGGGAGAGTTCGATCAGTTCGGCGACCATGTCGCCAAGCCGGTTGGCCTCGATGAGCACCTTCTCGGCGAACCTGCGGACCGTTTCGGTGTCGTCGGCCGAAGCCAGCAACGCCTCGGCGAGCAGCGTCATGGCGCCGACCGGAGTCTTGAGCTCGTGGCTGACGTTGGCCACGAAGTCGCGCCGGGTCGCTTCCATCCGGGCGTAGTCGGACTGATCCAGCACGAACACCACCGCGAACCGGCGGTCCTGTTCGCTGAGCAGCCTGGCGTGTCCGTGTACGCACAGCCCGGACTTGCCGCCCGAGCGCTTGTCCGTGGACAGGTCGAACTCGACGTCGTCACCGGCCAGTGCCTGCTTGGCGGCCTTCCAGGCTTCGTCGTCGAGCTGGCGGTCACGCACCAGGCCCAGCTCCATGGCCCGGTCGTTGAGGTAGACGACGTCACGGTGGGTGTCGACCACCGCGGCGCCCATCGGCATCAACGCCACAATGCGTTGCAGCATCTGTGCGACGGTGATGCCGGTCCACTCGGTGGTTTGGCGGCGGGGTTGCCCCATACGCCGTGACAGCCGGACTCCCGCTGCCACACCTACGGCCAGCGCCAGCCCGGACAAGACCCCGGCCAGCAACAGTGCCGAGAACACAGTCACAGCTCAAATCCTACAAATTCCGGTGAACGCCGCCCTAGCGGAGCGCGGCGAAAATCGCACAAGTCACACGCCGCGTCACAGGTGTTCCGCTCGCGTTCACGCGACGTTCAGCAAGCGGCCCACGACCGGCCGAATTCAGCCTTTCGCGGCGCCCTGGCCGGCCACCGCCGCGGCCCCGGCCTCCGCGGCCTCGGGGTCCAGATAGGTGCCCCCCGCGACCGTCGGCCGCAGGTCGGCGTCCAGGTCGTAACGCAGCGGGATGCCGGTCGGGATGTTCAGTCCGACGACGTCCTCGTCGGACATGTCGTCCAGGTACTTGACCAGCGCCCGCAGCGAGTTGCCGTGCGCGGCGATCAGCACGGTCTTGCCGGTCCGCAGGTCGGGGACGATGACGTCGGTGAAGTACGGCAGGAACCGGGCCACCACATCGGCCAGGCATTCGGTCAGCGGGCCGCCGCCGATGTTGGCGTAACGCGGGTCGGCGTCCTGGCTGAACTCGCTGCCCTTCTCGATCTCCGGCGGTGGGGTGTCATAGCTGCGCCGCCAGGCCATGAACTGCTCTTCGCCGTACTTCTCTTTCGTCTTGGCCTTGTCCAGACCCTGCAGCGCGCCGTAATGGCGTTCGTTGAGCCGCCAGGTGCGGTGCACCGGGATCCAGAGCCGGTCCGCGGCGTCCAGCGCCAGGTTCGCGGTGTTGATGGCGCGCCGCAGCAGCGAGGTGTAGAGCACGTCGGGCAGCAGGTCTTGTTCGGCCAACAGTTCGCCGCCGCGCACTGCCTCGGCTTCGCCCTTCTCGGTCAGCCCGACGTCCACCCAGCCGGTGAAGAGGTTCTTGGCGTTCCATTCGCTCTCGCCGTGACGCAACAGCACCAGCGTGGCAGTGTCTCCCATGGAAGAAGAGTCTCTCACGCGCTCAGACCTGCGCGTCATCCTCGTCGTCTATCAGGTGCGCAAACGCCTCGAGGTTCTTCAGCGACTCCCCGCGCGACACCCGCCACTCCCATTCCTTCTGGATCGACGAGCGAAAACCCAACTCCAGCAACGTGTTGAAGTCCGAATCCACCGCCTCCAGCACCTGTCCGAGCACCCGGTCGATCTCGTCGGCGTCCACCGAAGCCAGCGCCATCCGGCCGACCAGATAGATGTCGCCGACGTTGTCCAGCGTGTAGGCCACCCCGTACAGGCGGCGGTTGCGTTTGAGCAGAAAGCGGTAGACGCCCTCGTGGTTCTCGTCGGGCTGGCGGCACACGAACGCCTCGACGCGCACCGAATGCTCGCCGATGCTCAGGATCGTGTTGGTCTTGAGCCTGCGCTCGCCGGGCAGTTCCACGATGATGCCCGGCAGCCCGCCGCGTGCACCGGCGTGTTTCGAATAGTTCAGGCCGCTGGCTTGCAGCGTGTCCTCGATCAGCCGCTCGACACTCACGCGCCCACCCCGCGCCGGGCCGTCCAGCGCCGCGGCCTGCGCTTGGCGACATCCCTGTTCATCAGGTCACGCACCCGCCGCTGGCGCTCCGCATCGAAGCCTTCGATGGCGCGCCGGTAACTGGCGAGCAGCGCGTCGGTGGTGTTCTCCCAGGAGAAGGTGGCCGCGTGCTGGGCCGCGGCGCGGCTCATCGCCCAACCCTGCGGTCCGGCACCGACCCGCAGCAGGTGGCCGATGGCCTCGGCCCACCGGCCGACCTCGTGACCGGAGACCAGGGTGCCGGTGATCCCGTCGCGCACCGCCACCGGCAACCCACCGACCGCGGCGGCCACCACCGGGGTGCCGCAGGCTTGCGCCTCTACCGCGACCAACCCGAACGATTCCGAATAACTCGGCACCGCAACAAGATCCGCGGCGTGGAACAACCCGGCCAGCTCCGAGCGGGACTGCGGCGGCAGGAACGTCACGCGGGCTGCGATGCCCAGATCCCGGGCCAGGTGCGCCAGCCCGTCCGGAGAGGCCAGGCCACTGCCCGACGGTCCGCCGGCGACGACGATGCGCACCCCGGGCAGCCGCGCCGCCGCACGCAACACGATGTCGGGCGCCTTGAGCGGCTGGATGCGTCCGACGAAGGCCACCACCGGCTCGTCCGGATCGAACCCGAGCGCGGCGCGGGCCGCCGCACGGTCCCCCGGCCGGAACACGTCCAGGTCGACACCGGGATGTACCACGTCGATCCGCGCGGGGTCGGCGTGGTGTAACGAAATCAGTTGGCGCGCTTCGTCATCGGTGTTGACGATGAGGCGGTCCGCCTCGTCGACGACCTGTTGTTCCCCGACCGTGCGCAGCGGCGGTTCGGCGGTGTCACCGTCGGCCAGCGCGGCGTTCTTGACCGCGGCCAGGGTGTGCGCGGTGTGCACCAGCGGCACCGCCCAGCGGTCCCGGGCCAGCCAGCCGACCTGACCGGACAACCAGTAGTGCGAATGCACGATGTCGTAGTAGCCGGGTTCGTGCGCGGCCTCGGCGCGCAGTACCCCGGCGGCGAACGCGCACAGCTGGGTGGGCAGGTCGTACTTGTCCAGGCCCTCGAACGGCCCGGCCACCACATTGCGCACCAGCACCCCGGGCTCCACCCGCACGGTCGGCGGGTCGGCGGACGCGGTGGCCCGAGTGAAGATCTCCACCTCGATGCCGCGACGGGCCAGGTGCAGGGCACTTTGCAGCACGTAGACGTTCATGCCGCCGGCGTCACCGGTACCGGGCTGCGCCAACGGCGAGGTGTGTACCGCTAACAGGGCAACTCGGCGCGGGTCTTCGCCTGCATAACGCACACTGTCATGTTTACAGGGCGCACGCAGACCGCGGGCCGGACCCTACTTGGCCAGGACTTCAGGTTCGGCGTCCGACAACCGCTCGGCCAGCGCCCCGGACCTGCGCATGGCCCCCAGCGGATCGGTGTAAAGCCCGTCCAGCGAGACGATGCCGGCCCCGGCCTCCTGCACCCGGTTGCCGAACGCCGTGACGCGCAGGTCGCGGGGCGTGAGCACCGAGCGCCCGGCAAAGGCCTGCTCCACCTGCTCCATCCCTTCCGGGTACTCGGTGAAGGCCTGGCCGCCGACCACCACTTCGTCGGGATTGAGCAGGTCGCGCAGCAGCGCGACGGCCTCGCCGAGCACCTTGGCCCGCTCCACCAGCAGCTCCCTGGCCTGCTGGTTTCCGGCGCGCGCCACCTTCAGCAGATCGGCCATCGCGGCGGTGGACGCGCCGGTGCGATTCGTCGGGGCCACCCCGGGCAGGATCCGCAGCCGGCGCGCGGCCGCCTGCACCGCCTCGTCGCTGACGGTGGACTCCAGCTGACCCGAGCCGCCCAGCAACTCCGACTGCACCGGCAGCGGCGCGATGGTGCCCGGACCGCTGGTCGGGCAGTGCACCCGGCCGCCGATCACCAGCGCATAGCCCACCGTCTCGCGCGCATACACGTACAGACTGGTCGAGGAGTTCGGGGCGAACCGTCGCATGCCCAACAGCAGTTCGGCGCCCGCCATCGCATCCACATGCGATGCCACCGAAACCGGCAGTCCCAGCGCATCGGCCAGCACCGGCCCCACCGGGGCCTGCCGCCAGCCCAGCCGCGGGTGGTCGACCAGGCCGCTGGCGTTGTCGACGGTGCCGCCGATCGCCACACCGACCCACAACGCCCGGCGGCGGTGCCAGCGCCGTAAGTAGCGACTTGCGCTGTGCGCCAACGACGTCAGCGCGGACCCCGCGGCGTTGAGCGGGGTGGGGGTCTCGACCGTGTCGAGCGTCCGGCCGAACAGGTCGGTAGCCACGATGCTGGTGGTCCGGGCGCCGATGTGGATGCCCAACGTGACGAACGGCTCGTGGTTGACCTCCACCGGCACCCGGGGACGCCCGATCGCCCCGGACACCGCGAGGTCGGCGCGCTCCCGCAGCAGACCCGCGTCCAGCAACGCGATGACCTGACGGTTCACCGTGGCGATGCTGAGCGAGGTGACGTTGGCGATGACGTCACGGCCGACCGGTCCGCGCAACCGCACGGCCCGGAAAACCGACGCCGCCGCGGAGTCGGACAGGTGCAGTGCCGGCGGCACCACCTGCCGGTAGGACCGAGGCGGTCCGCTCGCGCCCGGCAGACGACCGCGGCTACGGGAATGGTGGGTGAAAGTAGTCGAGTGCACTGGCAGTCCTTGTCCGAGTTCTGATGGCCGGGTCCCTGGCCACACCCGTGACTTGCGTCAGTTCAGGCGCGGCAAATTGCGCGACAACAACACGAGCCCGCGTAGAGACACGCGGTCGTCGTGTGGAACAAGGCGCTTTGGTGCACACCGGAAACCTAGCACTGTTTATTAAAGTTGTCGCAATGACGCTTCCGGACGCGCAGAAACGAATCGCGGTGATTACCGGCGCCAGTTCCGGGATCGGCGAGGCCACCACCAGAACGCTTGCGGCACAAGGGTTTCACGTGGTTCCGGTGGCGCGCCGGGCGGAACGGGTGCACGCGCTGGCAGCCGAACTCGGCGGTACCGCGGTTGTGGCAGACGTCACAGCCGAGCACGACGTCGCCGCGCTGGCCGGATCGTTGGACCGCGTCGACGTGCTGGTCAACAACGCCGGAGGGGCAAAAGGCCTGGCACCGGTCGCCGAGGCCGACCTGGAGCATTGGCGATGGATGTGGGAGACCAACGTGCTCGGCACGTTGCGGGTCACCCGCGCCCTGCTGCCCAAACTGATTGCGTCCGGCGACGGTCTGGTCGTCACCGTGACTTCCATTGCCGCACTTGAGATTTACGACGGTGGCGCCGGCTACACGGCCGCCAAGCACGCGCAGGGAGCGCTGCACCGCACGTTGCGCGGGGAGTTGCTGGGCAAGCCGGTGCGGCTCACCGAGATAGCTCCGGGAGCGGTCGAGACGGAGTTCTCGCTAGTGCGATTCGACGGCGATCAGCAGCGCGCCGAGGCCGTCTACGCCGGCATGACGCCGCTGACGGCAGCCGACGTCGCCGAGGTGATCGGGTTCGTGGCCTCGCGGCCCCCGCACGTCAACCTGGACCAGATCGTCATTCGGCCCCGCGACCAGGCCAGTGCGACCCGCCGGTTCAACCACCTGGCCCAGTAGTGGTGGTCGTCGGCGTGCCGGACAGGCTCGGCGCCGTGGACGGGGTGGCCGGGGCGGTGACCGGGATCTGCGTGCCCGGCGGACGCGCCGCCGGCGGCGGCAACGCCGACATACCCACCCAGGTGTCCCAGTCCACCGCCCAGTCCCAGATGTCGCCGTCGGCGTAGGACAGCTGGATCGAGCTGCCGGTCACCTCGACCGGGTCGCCGTACATCGCCGTCGGGAAGTATTCGGCGGCATCCGAGGTCGACAGGTTGATGCACCCGTTGGTGACGTTGCTGTTGCCCTGCGCGCCCGCGCTCATCGGGTTGGCGTGGATGAACTCGCCGTTGTTGGAGATCCGCACCGCCCAGCGCTCGTGCACATTGCTGTAGCCGGCGGCCGGGTTGGACATGTAGAAGTCGGCGTACTTCTCGGTGACCACGTGAATACCGTTGCGGGTGACGTTGCGCGCCTTGTCGGCTTCGCCGTAGCTGCACGGGAAGTCCATGATCACGCCCGCGTCGGTGACGACCTGGATGCGGTGCGAGGAGACCTCGGCCTTGACCACCTGGCGGCGCCCGATATTGATGTTCAACGAGAAGTCCTGCGCGCCGTAAGCGCCGTCACCGAACGGCACGCCGTACAACTTCGCCTCGACGTTCACCGTGGTGCCCGCCGGGTAGTACTCGCGCGGACGGTAGTGCACCCGGGCGCCCTTGGCCTCGTCGGGCAACCACGCCCAGCTGCCCTGCACCGGCGGGTTGGTGGTGACGGTGAGGGCCCGCTCGACGGCGGCCTTGTCGCTGATCGGCGCGTCGAATTGGATGATGACCGGCGCCGCGATGCCGACGGTCTGTCCGTCGGCCAGCTGGAATCCGCCGTCGATCTTCTTCTTCGGCGTCACCGTGGTGAACTTGCCCGTCACCGGGACCGCTTTGCCGTCGTGGCCGACCGCCGACCCGTTCCAGGTGTACGTGCTGTCGTAGCCCAGCGGCTCGGTGGTCATGAAGACGGTGCGGTCGGAGTTGAACGTGCCGGCCACCGGCTTGCCGGCCGAATTCGTCAGCGCGACCCGCTGGAACCATCCGTCGCTGACCGCGACGCTGATCGGCGCGACCGGCACCACGTCCTGGGCGGATTGCCCGTCCAGGACGGGTTGGAAGTTCAGCCGAGGGGCCGGCGGCGGCTTGCTCTCGGACTGCTGGGCGACTTTGCCGCCGCACGCGGCCAGTACGCTGGGCGCCAGCACGCCGAGCCCGAGGGCCGTCAAAGCCATGCGCCGGTTGATCGGCGGAGGCGCGCTGGGGTTGCTCACGACAACTAAAGATACCGGGCGAAACACGTTCGGCCCCCATCGCAAAGACGCGCGCCAGGGGCTTGCGGATGAAACTAGCAGCTACAAAACGCAACCGACCAGGACAGGTTCGGGTTTCAGTGTGATACTAAACACATCACGAACCCCATCTCTCACAGCGCGGGCAACTACCATCACGTCCTCGACAGTGGCGGTGCCCCGGTTGGTCAGAGCCAGCGCGTGCTTGGTCGAGAGCCGGCACGGGGCGTCCTCGTCCGGATAGCCCTTGCCGAACCCGGCTCGTTCCACCAGCCAGCCGGCTGCCAGTTTGACGCCGTCCGGCGCCGGATAGTGCGGCACCGGTACGCCGGCCGCGGCGGCCAGTCGCTCGTAGTCGGCCGGGCTCACCACCGGGTTGGTGAAGAACGATCCCACACTCCAGGTGTCGTGGTCGGCCGCGTCGAGCACCATTCCCTTCCGCGCCCGCAATGCCAGCACCGCCGCCCGGACGGTCTCGGGGTCTCCGCACTCACCGCTCTGGGCTCCCAGCGCGGCGGTCAGCTCCCCGTAGCGCAGCGGCGCACTGCGCCCCAACGGATCCAACGCGAATTCCACTTCCAGCACCACGGCCGGCAGGTCCAGCCCGTCCGCCCGTTTCAGGATGCTGGTGCGGTAACCGAACCGCAGCTCCTCGGCGGGCGCCCAGCGCACCTCGCCGCTGCGCCGATCCAGCAACCGGACCCGGGTGAGGGTGTCGGAGACTTCTACGCCGTAGGCCCCGACGTTCTGCACCGGAGTGGCTCCCGCCGAACCCGGAATGCCCGACAGGCATTCCAAACCGCCCAAGCCGGCCTCGATGGACCGGCGCACCACGTCGTCCCACACCGCGCCTGCTTCCGCGCGCACCAGGTTGCCGTCGACGACCACGCCGTCGTTGGCCAGGCGCACCACCGTCAGGTCCGCAACGGAGTCCCCGAGCACCAGGTTGGACCCGCCAGCAAACACCAACACCGGAGCGTTCTTCGCGTTGTGGTCGTCGGAGTCCAGTTTGCGCAACACAGCGATCACCTGATCGCTGCTCTCACAAGTAATTACGCGCCGCGCTACCGGCCCCACCCGCAATGTGGTGTACGGCGCCAACGGCACCGATTCGGTGACGCGCGCACCGGCAAATAGCGAACCCACCACGGGCGGTAACGGTAGCGTGAACAAATATGCCGCGCTCATTCGACATGTCGGCTGTCTACCAGGGCAGCGTCGAGGAAGTTCACCGGGCGTTCCACGAGGAGCAGTACTGGCTGGCGCGGCTGGACGAGACCCCGGTCGACGTCGCCACGCTGGAAGAGATGCGCCTGGGTGAGGCCGAGGACAGCATCTCGGTGGTGACCCTGCAGCGGGTCTATCGGCAGAATCTTCCGGCCCTGGTCACCCAGCTGCACCGCGGCGATCTGTGCGTCCGGCGGGAGGAGAGCTGGGGACCGGTCGAGGACGGCATCGCGACCGCGTCCATCCGCAGTTCGCTGGTGGATGCGCCGGTCAGCCTGTGGGGTACCGCTGTGCTCTCGCCCGACGCCGAGACCGGCGGTTCCCGGATGGCCGCGAACGTCACCATCCAGGTGCGTGTCCCGTTGATCGGCGGCAAGCTGGAGCATCTGATCGGCACGCAGTTGCGCGAGCTGATGATCCTGGAACAACGCTTCACCACCGAGTGGATCGCCAACAACGTCTGAGCCCACCTCCCTAAGCTGAAACTCATGCGGATCGCACTGGCCCAGATTCTCAGCGGCACCGACCCGACGCAGAACTTGGAGCTGGTGCACGACTACACCGGCCGGGCGGCCGCGGCGGGCGCGAAGCTGGTGGTGTTCCCGGAGGCGACCATGTGCCGATTCGGCGTCTCGCTCAAACCCGTCGCGCAGGACCTGGACGGGCCGTGGGCCGAGGGCGTCCGGCGAATCGCGGCCGAGGCAGGCATCACCGTCGTCGCGGGCATGTTCGCTCCGTCCGGTGACGGCAGGGTGACCAACACGCTGATCGCCGCCGGACCGGACACCGACGCCCGCTACGACAAGATCCACCTCTACGACGCGTTCGGTTTCACCGAATCCCGTACCGTCGCACCGGGATCCGACCCGGTGGTGGTTACCGTCGACGGCGTCGGGGTCGGTTTGACGACCTGCTACGATGTCCGGTTCCCCGCGCTCTACACCGAACTCGCCGACCGCGGTGCCCAGCTGATCGTGGTGTGCGCGTCCTGGGGTTCGGGTCCGGGCAAACTCGAGCAGTGGACGCTGCTGTCCCGGGCGCGGGCCGTGGACTCGACGTGTTTCATCGCCGCGGCCGGCCAGGCGGACCCGGGTGATGCGGTGGACGGGTCGGGGGCACCCACCGGAGTAGGGGGCAGCCTGGTGGCGTCCCCGTTCGGCGAGGTGATCGCCTCGGCCGGAGCCGACCCGCAACTGGTGGTCGCCGACATCGACCTCGACCTGGTGGCCGCGGCCCGGGACAAGATCGCTGTCCTGCGAAACCGGGCAACATTTCAGCAGCCCGATAGGGCAGAATCACGGGGGTGACGACTCCGCAGGGACCACGGAAAGACGGCCCATCGGGTTGGGCGCGACCTGGCGATCAGGGTCCGCTCGGCCGCCCCCCGGCATCCGACCCCTACGGCGCCAGACCGAACCCGGGCGACCCCCGCGGCGGACGGGGACAGCAACCGCAGCCGCCCCCCTCGTCACAACCGACCGAGAATTTCGCGTTGGGCAACGCGAACACCCGCCGGCCCAACCAGCCGCCGCCGCCAGGCCCGGCTGCAAGCAAAACGACTCCGCTGGCCACGCCCGCCGACACGCAGGGCGAGGTCAAGAAAAAGAAGCGCTCATTTCGCGACCCGCTGTCGATCGTGCTGGTCCTGATCATCGTCCTGGCGATCGTCATCGCCGGGCTGATCGGCGTCGAGCTGTTCATCCGGAACAAGGCCAACAACAAAATCGCGGCCGCGACGGCGTGCAAGGTCAAGGACGAGGCGACGGCGTCGTTCGGGGTGACGCCGCTGGTGACGTGGCAGGTGATCACCGACCACTACACCAACATCAATATCGAGACGGCCGGCAACCAGATCAAAGACGCCAAGGGCATGAAGCTGCAGCTCAGCATCAAAGACGTCAAACTCAACAACACGGCCGACTCCAAAGGCACGATCGGCGCGATCGACGCGACGATCACCTGGACGGCCGACGGCATCAAGCAGACCGTGCAGAACGCGATTCCCGTGGTGGGCGAATTCGTCACCCGAAGTGTGACCACGCATCCGGCCGACAAGACCGTCGAACTCAAAGGCACCCTCAACGACATCGTCGCCAAGCCGACGGTGTCCAACGGGGGACTGAAGCTGGAGATCATCAGCTTCAACGCGCTGGGCTTCAAGTTGCCCAAGGAGTCGGTGCAGTCCTCGCTCGACGAATACACGTCGGACCTGACCACGAAGCTCCCGCTGGGTATCAAAGCGGACAGTGTCGACGTCACCGACAGCGACGTGGTGGTTCACTTCTCCTCACGCAACGCCACGATTCCCGCCGGCGAGACCGATCCCTGCTTCGCCGATCTGTGAGTTAGCGCAGACCGTCCAGCACCGCCCGGGTACCGGACAGCCCCAGCCGGGTGGCGCCGGCGTCGAGCATCGCGATCGCGTCGCCGGTGGTGCGGATGCCGCCGCTGGCCTTGACGCCCAGCCGGCCGCCGACCGTCGCGGCCATCACCTCCACCGCACGCACCGTCGCGCCGCCCGCCGGGTGAAACCCGGTGGACGTCTTGACGAAGTCGGCGCCGGCCTGGCGCGCGGCGCGGCAGACCTCGCTCAACGTCTGCTCGCCTGCCCGGTCGAGCAGCACGGCCGACTCCACGATCACCTTGAGCACCGCACCATCCGTCGCGGCGCGCACCGTCGCGATGTCCGAGCGCACCGCGTCGAAGTCACCGGTCAGCGCGGCGCCGACGTCGATGACCATGTCGATCTCGGTGGCGCCGGCGGCGACGGCCGCGGCTGCTTCCTGCGCCTTGACCTCGGGCAGATGCTTGCCCGACGGAAAGCCGGCGACGGCGGCGACCCGCACCCCGCCGGCGGCCAGGGCGGTCGGCACCATCGGCGGTGACACGCAGACCGCGTAGACGCCGAGTTCGGCGCCCTCGGCGACCAGCGCGGTCACCTCGGCGGGGGTGGCTTCCGGTTTGAGCAGCGTGTGGTCGACGAGTGCGGCCAGCTGGCGGCGAGTGAGTTGGTCGGGCACTAGAACGGCTCCTCCCGGCCGCCCGGGTTGCAGGCGGACGCGACCATTCCGGCGTCGTCTACGACGGGCCGCCACGGTTCCAGGTTCCAGCTGGTCTTGCCGGGTTGGGCGAGTTCGGCGAATTGCCAGTGGCAGACGAATTGTGCCCGCATGCCGGGGGTGTCAGCCTCCGGCGACCGGGCCAGCACCTCCGCCCAGGCCGCGTCGGCCGCCGCCGCGGTCCCCTGTTCCCGGGCGACGGCGCGGGCCGTCGGGGTCGGGTAGACCCGCAAGCTCGGCCCTGCGCCCCAGAAAACCCATTCGGTGTGGTCGACGTACGCCGGGTCGGCAGCCGCGGGCACCGCCCCCAGCAGCGACAGCAGCGCCGCCGCCAGCGCACAGATCAGCGGCTTCATTCGCTAGCGGGACTTGCCCTGCACCTCAAGCAACCTGGGCCGCACGTCGACCAGGTACACGCCGGTTGCCACTGCCGTGATCGCAAGTGCCATCACGCCCAGCACGCCGTACAGAAGTACCGAGAGCGCCAGCGCGCCCGCCAAGATTGCCAGCCAAACAGGCTTGGTTTGCTTGTCTGCTGCCATGTACGCGTCCGACCGTTGGAGCGAAGCGTTGACCAATGCGTAGACCGTCGTCACGACGACGGCGATCCACAAGACCCACATGACCGTACCGACAACTTGCACGCCCACCACCCTATGCGGGACGCCGCAGAAACGTCGACTCCGAGCCGCTGACGGACAGCGACTCGGAGTCGAGTTGGTGAGGCTACTTCTGGGTGACCTTCTTGGCCGGAGCCTTCTTGGCGGGCGCCTTCTTGGCCGCAGCGGCCTTCTTGGCGGGAGCCTTCTTGGCAGCCGGAGCCGGCGCGGCCTTCTTGGCCGGAGCGGCAGCGGCGTCGGCCTTCTTGGGCAGCTCGATGCCGACCAGCTTGGCGGCGCGCTCGCCGACCGCGCGGGTCTGCGAGGCAACGGTGCCCAGGGCTTCCTGAGTCAGCTCGACGGCCTGGTCCACGTAGCCCTCGGCGCGAGCGGAGGCGTCCTCGAACGCCGACTGGCTGCGCAGCCGCTGCAGGGCGGACTCGCCGCGCTCCACCAGCTCGTTGTAGCGGGAGGTGGCGGCCTCGAGGTAGCCCTCGGCGGCCTTGCGCAGCTCCTCGGTGGTGAAGCGCTCGCGCAGCTCACCGATCTGCTCGGGCAGGTCCTCGCGCAGGTTGGTCAGGCGAGCGCGGCTCTCCTCGACCCGGCTGCGGGTGTCGGTGCGGGTCTCCTCGGCGCGCTCACGCAGGTTGCTGCGGGTCTCCTCGGCGCGGTCGCGCAGGTTGGCGAGCAGGTCGTTGACCGTGGCGAGGGCCAGGTCGGCAGCACCGAGCGCGGCAAGCAGCGGGGCCCGGAGATCTTCGATGTTGTTGGTGTTCTCAGCCATTGGTTGTTCCTTTCATTGATTTCGATATAGGGGTTATTTCTCACGGTGTGGAAGTAGGCGCAAGAGGCGGCTCCTGGGGGGCGGAGTTGTCAAGACCCGCGGATTGACGTCGGTCACGCGACTTGCCGGAAACCTCCTGGATAGTCGGGTCGGTGGGAACCGGGTTCAGTTGCCCGGCGTGGCCAGCAAACTTGAAACGACGGTTTCCCCTTCGTTTTGGTTACCCGAACGGCCGTTGATTTACAACTGTCGCGGACGTCACTGCCGAGGCGACAAGCCGGGGAGTCGGCCCTACGGGCTGGTCAGTCTTCTCTGTCGGGTTCGATCGGACACTCCTCACGGTTAGCCTCGTTCTGCTGAAGGAAGGACGCGTAGACGTCCAACAGAACCTGCTTCTGACGCTCGGTTATCGCCGTGTCGGCGATGATCGTGTCCCGTACCTGGCTGGTCTCGCTCGCGTCGAGCATGCCGGCGCGTTCGTAGAGCACCCAGGCGGAAACGCGCAGCGCCTTGGCAATCTGGGCCAGGACGTCGGCGGACGGCTTGCGCAATCCCCGTTCGACCTGGCTCAGGTAGGGGTTGCTGACACCCGAACGCTCGGCGAGCTGGCGCATCGAGAACTGCGCCGTCTCGCGCTGCGACCTGATGAAGCTACCGATATCCGAGGCCACATCGGAGGCTTTGGTGGACACCTTGCTGCCCAACTTCTCCTCCGGCGGCACCACTTCACTCCTTGCGTCGGTTTGATCGCTTACCCCTGCCAGGCTACGGAGAAGTGCTTGCAATTGCAAGCGCTTGCTAGCACCCGGTCAGAACAGCAACTGCGCCGCGGTGTAGATCACCAGGCCCGCCAGAGCACCGACCACCGTCCCGTTGATCCGGATAAACTGCAGGTCACGCCCCACATGCAGCTCGATGCGCCGGCTCGCCTCCTCGGCGTCCCAACGCTCGATCGTCTCGGTAATGATCGCTGTGATCTCTACCCCATATTGAGAAACCAGATGCTGGGCGGCACGCACCATCCAGTTGTCGACCTTGTCGCGCAGCTCCGCATCGTCGCGCAGCGACTCCCCGATGCGGATTACCGCGTCGGCGACGCGGCCACGCAATGCGCTGGACGGGTCGTCGACGCCCTCGAGCACCAGTCGTTTGAGGGTCCGCCAGGCCGATGCCGCCGCATTGGCGACCTCTTCACGGGCCATCAGTTGCTCTTTGACGGCGTCGGCCCGCGCGATGGTGTCCGGATCGTTCTGCAGGTCGTCGGCGAACTCGAACAGGAAGCGGGTGGCCGACCGGCGCAGCTCGTGGTCGGGGCTGCGGCGCACCTTGTCGGTGAAGTCCATCAACTCGCGGTGGATACGGTCGCCGACCAGATGGTCGACGAACCGCGGCGACCAGGTCGGCGAATCGCGCTCGACCACCCGCTGGATCACCACCCCGGCGTTCAGCGACCACTGGAACGCCCGGTCGGCCAACAACTGGATCAGCGCTTCCTGACGGTTCTCGGCCAGCAGCGTCTGCAGCACCCGGCCCACCGGTGGACCCCACTGCGGTTCGGCGATACGGCGCACGATCATCCGGTCGATCACCTGCTGCACGTCGTCGTCACGCAGCAGTTCCACCAGCACCCGCAGCACGGTCGCCGTCTCGGCCGCCACCCGCTGCGCGTGCGCGGGTTCGGCCAGCCATTTGCCGAGCCGGCTCGGCACCTGCGCGTCGCGCAGCTTGTTCTCCACGACCTCCGCCGACAGGAAGTTCTCCCGCACGAAGGTGCCCAGACCCTCCCCGAGCTGGTCTTTTTTGCGCTTGATGATCGCGGTGTGCGGAATGGGGATGCCCAGCGGGTGCTTGAACAAGGCCGTCACCGCGAACCAGTCCGCGAGCGCGCCCACCATGCCCGCCTCGGCTGCCGCCCCGACGTAGCCGACCCACTGCGGCGCGGTCCCGTGCGCATTGGCCCACCGGCAGAGCAGGAACACCACCGTGGCGCCGAGCAGGAAGCCCAACGCGACGGCCTTCATCCGGCGCAGCGCGGTGCGTCGTTCGGCGTCGGCCTGCGCATCGGCCCCGGCGAACGACTCGGCGAACGACGTGCGGTTCGGCCGGCCCTCGGTCGGCCGCGCGTTCCCGCCTGCGCCCGGACCGTCAACTCTGTGTGCCACCACACCATCATCTGTCATCGCGACCACCGGTTAGTGTTACCCACACTGGTCGGAAGCACTCACGCACTCCGGCACGTCCACCAGACCGACCCCACCAAGCCGTAGTATCGATGCGACTAGACGAATGGGATCCGGCGACAGTGGCACAGCATATTCCGGCTCGCACCGCAAAGACCGACGGTCGCAAGCGGCGGTGGCACCAGCACAAGGTGGAGCGCCGCAATGAGCTCGTCGACGGGACGATCGAGGCGATTCGCCGACAGAGCCGCTTTCTGAGCATGGACGAGATCGCCGCCGAAATCGGGGTCTCCAAGACGGTGCTGTACCGCTACTTCGTCGACAAGAACGACCTGACGACGGCCGTGATGATGCGCTTTGCGCAGACCACCCTGATTCCGAACATGGCCGCGGCGCTGTCGTCGAATCTGGACGGCTATGAGCTGACGCGCGAGGTGATCCGCGTGTACGTCGAGACCATGGCCGCCGAACCCGAGCCGTACGGGTTCGTGATGGCCAACAGCTCGGGCAGCAAGAGCAAGGTGATCGCCGACTCCGAGCGGATCATCGCCCGCATGATCGCGGTGATGCTGCGCCGGCGCATGCGCGAGGCAGGCATGGACACCGGCGGGGTGGAGCCGTGGGCGTATCTGATCGTCGGAGGGGTGCAACTGGCGACCCACTCCTGGATGTCGGACCCGCGGATGAGCAGCGACGAGCTGATCGACTACCTGACGATGTTGAGCTGGAGCGCGCTGTGCGGGATCGTGGAGGCGGGCGGATCGCTCGACAAGTTCCGCGAACAGGCGCATCCGTCGCCGATCGTGCCCGCCTGGGAGCAGCTCAAACAGAGCTCGAACCCGGGTTAGGTACGCGCCTGGGGGGACTTTGCGACCCCCGCGTCGCCCCGTCGGCTCAAGGATGAGGGCGACTGGGGGTGTCGACAGCGGCTAACATGCAGGGAATACATCGGGAAGTCGTGCCTGGCACCGCCCCGATAACAGAAAGGCACTTCGTTTATGGCCGTGCAGCTCACGCCGCATTTCGGCAACGTGCAAGCGCACTACGACCTCTCCGACGACTTCTTCCGGCTTTTCCTGGACCCCACCCAGACGTACAGCTGCGCCTATTTCGAGCGGGACGACATGACGCTGGAAGAGGCTCAGTACGCCAAGATCGACCTCGCCCTGGGCAAGCTGAACCTCGAGCCCGGTATGACGCTGCTGGACATCGGTTGCGGCTGGGGCGCCACCATGCGACGGGCGATCGAGAAATACGACGTCAACGTCGTCGGCTTGACGTTGTCGGAGAACCAGGCCATCCACGTCCAGAAGAAGTTCGACGAGCTGGACACGCCCCGCACCAGGCGGGTGCTGCTCGAGGGGTGGGAGAAGTTCCACGAGCCCGTCGACAGGATCGTCTCGATCGGCGCGTTCGAGCACTTCGGGCGCCAGCGCTACCCGCGGTTCTTCAAGATGGCAAACGAGGTGCTGCCCAGCGACGGCATCATGCTGCTGCACACCATCGTGCGGCCGACGATGCGCGAGGCCCGGGCCAAGGGGCTGCCGTTGACCCACGAAATCGTGCACTTCAGCCAGTTCATCCTGGCCGAGATCTTCCCCGGCGGTGATCTGCCCACGGTTCCGGTGGTCGAGGAACATGCCGGCGCCGCGGGGTTCACCACGACACGGATCCAGTCGCTGCAGCTGCACTACGCGCGGACCCTGGAGACGTGGGCGACGGCACTGGAAGCCCAGCGGGAGAAGGCGATCGCGATCCAGTCGGAGAAGGTCTACAACCGCTACATGAAGTACCTGACGGGTTGCGCGAAGCTCTTCCGGCAGGGCTACACCGACGTCGACCAGTTCACCCTGCAGAAGTAAACCCTGGGTTGTCTCAGTACTTGTAGAAACCCTGCCCGGACTTCTTACCCAGCAAACCCGCTTCCACCATCCGCAGCAACAGCGGCGGCGGCCCGTAGTGCGGCTCCTTGAACTCCTCGTAGAGCTTGTCCGCGATCAGCTTGAGGGTGTCCAAGCCGACGAGATCGGACAGCTTCAGCGGGCCCATCGGGTGCGAAAGCCCGGCCACCACGGCTTTGTCGACGTCTTCGACCGTCGCGAATCCCGCCTCCACCATCCGGATCGCGGACAGCAGGTAAGGCACCAGCAGCGCGTTCACCACGAAACCGGAACGGTCCGAGCAGCGCACCACCTGCTTGCCCAGCACGCCGCTGGCAAACTCCTCGACGCGCTCGGCGGCGGCCTGGTCGGTGACCAGCGTGCTCACCAACTCGACCAGCGGCAGCACCGGGACCGGGTTGAAGAAGTGCAACCCGAGCACCCGTTGCGGGTTCTGGGTGGCCGCGGCGATCTTCATGATCGGAATGCTCGAGGTGTTGGAGGCCAGCACGGCGTCGGGATCGGTGATCACCCGGTCCAGCTCGGCGAAGATCTGGCCCTTCACTTTCTCGTCCTCGACGACGGCTTCGATCACCAACTGCCGGTCGGCCAGGTCGGCGAGGTCGGTGGTGAAGCTCAACAGACCCAGCGCGCGGTCGCGCTCGCGCTCGGTGATCTTGCCCGCACTGACGCCGCGCTCGAGCGACTTGACGATGCGGTTGCGGCCCGCGGTGACCAGCGCCTCGGTGGTCTCGAACACCGTCACACCCACACCGGCGCGCAACGACACCTCGGCAATCCCGGAACCCATTTGGCCGGCCCCGACAACCCCGACTCGCTCGATCACAGTGCCTCCTTCTAACCGCGAACAGACGCAAAAGCACCACTTTTGCGCCGCAAAAGGGTGCTTTTGCGTCTGCTCGGCAGACTAACTCAACCTAACTCAGTGGAACTGACCCTCTTCGGTCGAGCCCGCGAGCGCGGTGGTCGACGAGGTCGGGTCCACCGTGGTGGCGATGCGGTCGAAGTAACCCGCACCCACCTCGCGCTGGTGCTTGGTGGCGGTGTAGCCACGGCTCTCGGCGGCGAACTCACGCTCCTGCAGCTCCACGTAGGCGCTCATCTGGTTGCGGGCGTAGCCGTGGGCCAGATCGAACATCGAGTAGTTCAAGGCGTGGAAGCCGGCCAGCGTGATGAACTGGAACTTGAAGCCCATCGCACCGAGCTCCTTCTGGAACTTGGCGATCGTGTCGTCGTCGAGGTGCTTGCGCCAGTTGAACGACGGCGAGCAGTTGTAGGCCAGCATCTGGTCGGGGAACTCGCTCTTGACGCCCTCGGCGAACTTCTTGGCCAGCTCGAGGTCCGGCGTGCCGGTCTCCATCCAGATCAGGTCGGAGTACGGCGCGTAGGCCTTGGCGCGGGCGATGCACGGCTCCAGGCCGTTCTTGACCCGGTAAAAGCCCTCGTTGGTGCGCTCACCGGTGATGAACGGACGGTCCCGCTCGTCGACGTCGGAGGTGATCAGCGTGGCGGCCTCGGCGTCGGTACGCGCGATGACCACGGTCGGCACACCGGCGACGTCGGCAGCCAGCCGGGCCGAGGTCAGGGTGCGGATGTGCTGCTGGGTGGGGATGAGCACCTTGCCGCCGAGGTGGCCGCACTTCTTCTCCGAGGCCAGCTGGTCTTCCCAGTGCGAACCGGCGACACCGGCGGCGATCATCGCCTTCTGCAGCTCGTAGACGTTGAGCGCACCACCGAAGCCGGCTTCACCGTCGGCGACGATCGGCGCCAGCCAGTTCTGCACGGAGCGGTCGCCCTCGACCTTGGCGATCTCGTCGGCGCGCAGCAGCGCGTTGTTGATGCGACGCACCACCTGCGGCACCGAGTTGGCCGGGTACAGGCTCTGGTCGGGGTAGGTGTGGCCGGACAGGTTGGCGTCGCCGGCGACCTGCCAACCGGACAGGT
This sequence comes from Mycobacterium sp. NGS22, assembly GCF_059813095.1. Taxonomy (NCBI): domain Bacteria; kingdom Bacillati; phylum Actinomycetota; class Actinomycetes; order Mycobacteriales; family Mycobacteriaceae; genus Mycobacterium; species Mycobacterium sp. NGS22. The sequence goes on along the minus strand of NZ_JCALDY010000013.1, from coordinate 127,220 downwards.
AGATCGCCTTCAGCCCGGCGCGGACCTGCTGGACGGCCATGTTGCCGGTCAGCGCGCCCAGCGCGTTGACGAAGTCCATCTCGTGCAGCTGCTCCCACAACACCTCCGCGCCGCGGCGGGCCAGGGTGTGTTCCTCGACGACGTGGCCCTGGAGCGCGACGACGTCCTGGGGGGTGTAGGTGCGCTCGACGCCCTTCCAGCGGGGGTTGTGGTCCCAGTCGTGCTGGATTGCTTCAGCGCTCTTGGGGGTGCCAACTTCAGACATTGGACAGCTCCTTACCGGTGTTACTACTGATTGCTGATGGCCCACCGCTCCGTCCGACCGGACGCCCGGGACCCAACTTCACTTGTGTGCTAACACGACCTTGACACAGCGAATTCCTGCAGGTCCACCCATTTCACTTGCAAATTTCGGCTATGACTTCCGGTCATTTTGTGAAGTCTGCGAAGCCGCAAATCTACTGAACCGGTTCAGAAGCTACCGGGCAGTAACAAGAACTGCAGGTCAACGGTAATTTAACAGAACGCTCGTACTGTTAGAGAGCGAACAGCGCGGCGACGGCTTTCGTCTCGTCACCGACGGCATATGTGAGCGTTGTAACAGTGCGGTCGGACAGGCCGGGACCGAATTTCTCGGTGGATCCGGCCGGATGCACGTGCGAGATGATCTCCAGCTTGTCGCCCAGCGCGACCGGGGCCTCGTGTTCGATGGTCACCCGCAGCGGGCCGTTCAGGAGCTCGGAGTGGGTGAACAGGTAGTCCTCGACCACGCTCCAGTAGACCGAGTTGTTCATGTGGTCGAACAGGTCGATGTCGGTGACCCGGACCGGGAATTCGTGGATCTCGACGGCGTCGTCGCGGCTGCCCGGCTTGAGGTAACCCTTCCAGCGGAGTCGGTCCACCGACGTGGTCTTGTGCAGACCGGCCAGGAAGTCGTCGGAGATCCGGGCCGGCATCTCGGTTTCCTTGTTCACGTGGATCCAGAACGCCTCGGACTCGATCAGCCCGCCCCTGCGGCCGTCGACCCGGACCCGCATCTCACACCAGCGGTTGGAGGACCCCGAGCACCAGCGCCGGCAGCGCAGCATGTCCTGGAACTCGATGGGCCGGATCAGGTCGACCATGGTGCGCCGTACGATCCACAGCGGATGGGTTTCCTCGAAGCCCATCTCCCGTAGCTGGTCCTGACCGATGTCCTGGATGTGCCGGCAGGCGGCATCCAGCCGCAGCCGACCGGTGCGGTCGATGTCACCCACCCGCAGCGGCCATTCGCGGTCGAAGACGTCGGGGTGGCCGTCCGGCACCGGCATCAACTGTTTGTCCAAACTCACGGCGGCAACTCCCCTAATCCGTCGGCGCCTTCCGGGTTTACCCGGCAAGGCCGAAGCGAATCATGCCAATGGCCTCGCGCAAACACCAACCTGCAAACTTTGCCAAGCCCCTCTTCGCAACCAGGCGTAGGCTCCCGTGGGTGTCCAAGACGTTTGTCGGCGCCCGGGTCCGGCAGCTGCGCAACGAGCGTGGATTCAGCCAGGCCGCGCTGGCCCAGATGCTGGACATCTCGCCGAGCTATCTCAACCAGATCGAACACGACGTGCGTCCGCTCACGGTGGCGGTGCTGCTGCGGATCACCGAGATGTTCGGGGTGGACGCGACGTTCTTCGCCTCGCAGGACGCCACCCGCCTGGTCGCCGAACTGCGGGAGGTGACACTGGACCGCGACCTGGACATCGACGTCGACCCCACCGAGGTCGCCGAGATGGTCAACGCGCACCCGGGCCTGGCCCGCGCGATCGTCAACCTGCATCAGCGCTACCGACTCACCACCGCCCAACTGGCCGCCGCCACCGAGGAGCGTTACTTCGACGGCAGCAGCGGCAGCGGATCCATCACCATGCCGCACGAAGAGGTGCGCGACTACTTCTACCAACGCCAGAACTATCTGCACGAACTCGACACCGCGGCCGAGGACCTGACCGCCAAGATGCGGATGCACCAGGCCGATCTGGCCCGCGAGCTGACCCGTCGGCTCACCGAGGTGCACGGCGTGCACATCACCCGGCGTATCGATCTGGGTGAGAACGTGCTGCACCGCTACGACCCCGCCACCAAGACGCTGGAGTTCAGCAACCATCTGGCGGCGGGCCAGCAGGTGTTCAAGATGGCCGCCGAGTTGGCCTACCTCGAGTTCGGGGACCTGATCGACAGCCTGGTCGAAGCGGGCAAGTTCACCAGCGACGAGTCACGCACCCTGGCCCGGCTCGGGCTGGCCAACTACTTCGCCGCGGCGACGGTGCTGCCCTACCGCCAATTTCACGACGTCGCCGAGAATTTCCGGTACGACGTCGAACGGTTGTCAGCGTTCTATTCGGTGAGTTACGAGACCATCGCGCACCGGCTCTCCACGCTGCAGCGGCCCTCGATGCGGGGCGTGCCGCTCTCGTTCGTCCGGGTGGATCGCGCCGGCAACATGTCAAAACGTCAGTCCGCCACGGGTTTTCACTTCTCCTCGACCGGCGGCACCTGCCCGTTGTGGAACGTCTACGAGACCTTCGCCAACCCGGGCAAGATCCTGGTCCAGATCGCCCAGATGCCCGACGGCCGCAACTATCTCTGGGTGGCCCGCACCGTGGAGCGGCGCGCGGCCCGGTATGGTCAGCCCGGCAAAACCTTCGCGATCGGCCTGGGTTGCGAGCTTCGCCACGCGCACCGACTCGTCTATTCGGAAGGACTCGATTTGTCCGGGGACCCGAAGAGCACCGCGACGCCGATCGGCGCGGGTTGCCGAGTCTGCGAACGCGACGACTGCCCGCAGCGGGCGTTCCCCGCCCTGGGACGCGCGCTGGATCTCGACGAGCACCGCAGCACGGTGTCGCCCTACCTGGTGCGGCACGCATGACCGGCAACCAGAGCGGGGGTGCGGTCGTGCGGATCCCGCCCGGCCGGTTCCGGCAACTGGGCCCGGTCAACTGGGTGCTGGCCAAACTGGGCGCGCGTACTGTCCGCGCACCGGAGATGCATCTGTTCACCACCCTGGGCTACCGGCAGTCGCTGTTCTGGACGTGGCTGCTCTACGGCGCCCGGATCCTGCGGGGACGGCTGCCCACGATCGACACCGAACTGGTGATCCTGCGGGTCGCGCATCTGCGGTCCTGCGAATACGAGCTACAGCACCATCGCAGACTGGCCCGCCAGGCCGGACTGGACGCCCAGACGCAGGCCGCGATCTTCGCCTGGCCGGACCCGCCGGCCAGCGACGGGCCGCGCAGGGTGCTCAGTGCGCGTCAGCAGGCGCTGTTGAACGCGACCGACGAGTTGATCAAGGACCGGACCATCGGCGCCGAGACGTGGCAGCAGCTCGCGGCGCACCTGAACCGGCCGCGGCTGATCGAATTCTGCATGCTGGCAACGCATTACGACGGACTGGCCGCGACGATCACCGCGCTCGGAATCCCGTTGGACAACCCGGCCGATCACAGATAGATGTTGGCCAGCACGGCCAGCGACAGCACCAGCGGGAGAATCGGCAGCCCGAACGCGAACGCCGCCCAACCGTGCTTGCGACGCCAGCGCATCGCCAGTCCGCCGAGCACCCCGCCGGCCACCAGCGCGCCGGACCCCAGCAGCACCAAGACGCTCCACCTGCTCACCGTCGTGAAATCATCTCCGACGGCGATGGCGGCCAGCCACAGGATGTAGCCCGCCAGCACACCACCGACGGCGCCGACGATCGTCTCGGAGGTCCGGGTCGCCATGCCGTCAGAAGTTGATCATGTGACCGACCAGCCCGTGGAAGCACTCCTGCAGCGCTTCGGACATGGTCGGGTGGGTGTGGACGTTGCGGGCCAGCTCGTTGGCGGTCAGGTCCCACTTCTGCGCCAGGGTCAGTTCGGGCAGCAACTCGGACACGTCGTGACCGACCAGGTGCCCGCCGATGAGTTCGCCGTACCTGGCGTCGGCGATCAGCTTGACGAACCCGCTGGGGTCGCCCACGCCGTGCGCCTTGGCGTTGGCGGTGAACGGGAACTTGGCCACCACCACGTCGTAGCCCTCGTCGCGGGCCTGTTCCTCGGTGAGGCCGAAGCTGGCGACGTTGGGCTGGCAGAACGTGGCGCGCGGCATCATCCGGTAGTCGCCCAGCGCCAAAGTCTCTGCGCCGCCGATAGTTTCGGCTGCCACGACGCCCTGGGCCTCGGCGACGTGCGCCAGTTGCAGTTTGCCGGTGACGTCGCCGATGGCGTAGATGTGCGGGGTGGATGTCTGCATGTAGTCGGTGATGCCGATGGCTTTGCGGTCGGTGAGTTCGACGCCGGCCTTGTCCAGGCCGTAGCCTTCGACGTTGGGCGCAAACCCGATGGCCTGCAACACTTTTTCGGCCTTGAGTTCGTCGGACTTGCCGTCCTTGCTGACGGTGACGGTGACGCCACCTTCGCTGGACCCGCTGTCATCTATGGATTCGACCTTGGTGCCGGTGAGGATCTTGACGCCCAGTTTCTTGAACGCCTTCTCGATCTCCTTGGAGGCGTCGGCGTCCTCGTTGGGCAGCGCGCGCGGCAGGAACTCCACGATGGTGACGTCCACACCGTAGTTCTTCAGCACGTAGCCGAACTCCATGCCGATGGCACCGGCGCCGGCGATGATGATCGAGGACGGCAGTTCGCGGGTCAGGATCAGCTTCTCGTAGGTGACGACGTTCTCCGACAGCGACGTACCGGGCACCAGTCGGGTGCTGGCGCCGGTGGCGATGATGGCGTTGTCGAAGGTGACCTCTTGGGTGCCCCCGTCGTCGTTGAGTTCGACCTGCAGCGTGTTGGCGTCGGTGAACTTTCCGTAGCCGTGGATCTCGGTGATCTTGTTCTTCTTCATCAGGTAGTGCACGCCGGCGACCCGGCCCTCGGCGACCTTGCGGCTGCGGTCATAGGCGACGCCGAAGTCGAAGGTGGCTTCACCGCTGATGCCGAACACCTTGGCTTCCTTGGTGAAGATGTGGGCCAGTTCGGCGTTGCGCAGCAACGCCTTCGACGGGATGCAGCCGACGTTGAGGCAGACACCGCCCCAGTACTTCGGCTCGACGATGGCGGTTTTCAGACCGAGCTGCGCGGCACGGATGGCTGCTACGTACCCGCCGGGACCTGCTCCGAGAACGACGACGTCATAGTGGGAAGTCACCAGTTCACCCTAACGGTGGCAGGTTATTCGGGCACCACGCCCATCAGACACGGGGTCGCCACCTGCTCGCAGTAGAAGTAGCCGTAGAGCGGGGCTACCGCGGTGACCGAGGCGAACGGCGCCGACAGCACCGCGATCGACAGCGCGGCGATCAACGGTTTGGACTCCACCATCGCCAGGATCAGGCCGGCGACCGTGCACACCACCACGTAACCGAACACCACGAACATCGACGGCGTCTTGTCCAGGTCGTGATACCACCAGTAGTACAAGCTGAGGCCGAACACCGCGGCGATCGACCACACTCCGGACAGCACCAGGACCAGCTTCCACCACTTCAGGTAGACATAGCGGCCGGGGACGGCAACCGGTCCCGGCGAGACGTCGGGCTCGTCTTCGGGGTCGTCTGGTGCCTCCGGCTCCGCCTCCGGTTCCGGCTCCGCCTCGTCGAGGCCCGCCAATGCCACGAATGCCTGGGAGTCGGTGTCGAAGTCCGGCACGAACGGCACCGAGGGCTCGCCGTCGTCGAAGTCCGGCACGAAAGCCTCGGTCCCCGGGCCGGATTCGAGCTCCTGCTCGACCTTCGAGCTAGCCACTGGACACCACCTGCAGAGCGACGAGCATCCCGAACCAGCCGGGCGCCAACGCCAGGATCGCCGCCCCGGCCATGGTCACCCAGCGCCGTCCGGAGAACAGGATCACCGACAGCCCGATCACGCTGGGAATCCCGACCACCAGCGCGATCGCGACGTCCGGTCGGATCCGGACGTCGATCAGCACGCGGGATGCCACGGCAAGCAGTTGCCCGACCGCAATCCCGGCGAGCATGCCGCCGGCCAACAACCACGCCCGCGGAAGGGGAATCACGGTGTACGACCTTACTGACTCACCGCCGCGCGACCGGGTACCTTCCCGGCGCGTCACCGATCACAAGATGGCCTCGAACTGTCCGTCAGAAGAAGCCCATCGCCTGGTCGGAGTAGGACACCAACAGGTTCTTGGTCTGCTGGTAGTGCTCGAGCGCCATCTTGTGTCCTTCGCGGCCGAAGCCGGACTGCTTGTAGCCGCCGAACGCCGAGTGCGGCGGATACACGTGATAGCAGTTGACCCACACCCGGCCGGCCTTGATCTCGCGCCCGGCGCGGTAGGCGGTGTTGCCGTCGCGGCTCCACACTCCCGCGCCCAACCCGTACAACGTGTCGTTGGCGATGCCCATCGCGTCCTCGTAGGTGTCGAACGGCGTCACGGCGACGACAGGCCCGAAGATCTCCTCCTGGAAGACCCGCATCTTGTTGTTGCCGCTGAAGATCGTCGGCTGCACGTAGAAGCCACCGGACAGGTCCCCGCCCAGCTCCGCGCGCTCACCGCCGGTGACCACGCGGGCGCCCTCGTCCTTGCCGATGTCGATGTAGGACAGGATCTTTTCCAGCTGATCGTTGGAGGCCTGCGAACCCAGCATGGTCTCGGTGTCCAGCGGATCGCCCTGCCGGACGGCCTTGGTGCGGATCGCCGCGAGTTCCAGGAACTCGTCGTGGATGTCGGACTGGATCAGGCTGCGCGACGGGCAGGTGCACACCTCGCCCTGGTTGAGCGCGAACATCGTGAACCCTTCCAGCGCCTTGTCCTGGAAGTCGTCGTTGGCGGCCATCACGTCGGAGAAGAAGATGTTGGGACTCTTGCCGCCGAGTTCCAGGGTGACCGGGATCAGGTTCTGGCTGGCGTACTGCATGATCAGCCGCCCGGTGCTGGTCTCACCGGTGAACGCGACCTTGGCGATCCGGTTGCTGGAGGCCAGCGGCTTGCCGGCCTCGGTGCCGAAGCCGTTGACGATGTTGACCACCCCGGGCGGCAACAGGTCACCGATCAGCGACATCAGGTACAGGATCGAGGCCGGGGTCTGTTCGGCGGGCTTGAGCACGATCGCGTTGCCGGCCGCCAGCGCCGGAGCCAGCTTCCAGGCGCCCATCAGGATGGGGAAGTTCCACGGGATGATCTGGCCGACGACGCCGAGCGGTTCGTGGAAGTGGTAGGCGACCGTGTCCTCGTCGATCTGGGACAGCGCGCCCTCCTGGGCGCGGATGGCCGCGGCGAAATACCGGAAGTGGTCCCCGGCCAACGGAATGTCGGCTCCCAGCGTCTCGCGGATGGGTTTGCCGTTGTCCCACACCTCGGCCACCGCCAGCGCCTCGGTGTTCTCGTCGATGCGGTCGGCGATCTTGTTCAGGATCGCGGCCCGCTCGGCGGGGGCAGTCTTTCCCCAGGCGGGCGCCGCGGCGTGCGCGGCGTCCAGCGCCTTCTCGACGTCGGTCTCGTCGGACCGCGGGATCTCACAGAACGCCTGGCCGGTGACCGGCGTCGGGTTCTCGAAGTACCGGCCGGCGGCCGGCGCAACCCATTCGCCGCCGATGAAGTTCCCGTACCTCGATTCGAATGACATCAGCGCATCGGCAGCACCCGGACGTGCGAAGACAGTCATCTGTTCGGCTCCTCTTTTGGTTCATGTAATACGGCTCACACTACCGCTGGGGACACAATGGCCGTCATGGCAGCTGAAGCTTCTGAGGACCCGTACCTGTGGCTGGAGGACGTCACCGGCGAGACGGCGCTGGACTGGGTGCGGGCGCGCAACGAGCCCACCACGGCGCAGTTCTGCACCGGCGACTTCGAGGCGATGCGCGCCGAGGCGCTGGAGGTGCTCGACACCGACGCCCGCATCCCGTATGTGCGTCGCCGCGGTGAGTTCCTCTACGACTTCTGGCGCGACGCGACCAATCCGCGCGGTTTGTGGCGACGCACCACGCTGGAGAGTTACCGCAGCGATTCCCCGGACTGGGACGTGCTCATCGACGTCGACGCCCTCGGCCGCGCCGACGGCCGGAACTGGGTGTGGGCCGGCGCCAACGTGATCGAACCCGAGCTCACCCGCGCCCTGGTCAGCCTCTCCCCGGGAGGTTCGGACGCGGTCGTGGTGCGGGAATTCGACATGCTGACCCGCGAATTCGTGCCCGACGGGTTCGAACTGCCGGAGGCGAAGTCGCAGATCGACTGGGACGACCCGGACACCGTGCTGGTGGGCACCGACTTCGGCCCCGATTCGATGACCGAGTCCGGCTATCCGCGCATCGTCAAGCGCTGGCGCCGTGGCACCCCGTTGACCGACGCCGAAACCGTCTACGAAGGAGCCCGCAGCGACGTCAGCGTCGGCGGCTCCACCGATCGCACCCCGGGTTTCGTGCGCACCTTCGTCGGCCGCTCCCTGGACTTCTGGAATCGGCAGCGTTATGAGCTGCGGGGCACCGAGCTGATCCCGATCGAGGTGCCCAGCGACGCCAGCAGCATGTCGGTGCACCGCGAGTGGTTGCTGATCGAGCTGCGTTCCGACTGGACGATCGGTGACTCCACCTATCGCGCCGGCTCGCTGCTGGCCGCCAACTATGACGAATTCTTAAGCGGCGCAAGGGAATTGGCTGTCGTTTTCGAGCCCGACGAACACACCTGCCTGTACCACTACGCCTGGACGCGGGACCGGCTGCTGATCGTCTCGCTGGCCGACGTGGCCAGCCGCGTCGAGATCGTCACGCCGGCTAGCTGGCAGCGCGAATCGATCGCCGGCATCCCGGCGTCGACCAACACCGTGATCGTCGCGGCCGACGACACCGGCGACGAATTCTTCCTCGACTCCAGCGGTTTCGACACGCCGTCCCGGCTACTTCGCGGCACCGGCCCGGCCGGCCTCGAACCGATCAAGTCCGCGCCGTCCTTCTTCGACGCCGAAAACCTCTCAGTATCACAGCATTTCGCGACATCCGAGGATGGGACGCCGATCCCCTACTTCCTGGTGCGACCCGCCGAAGCCGACGGTCCGGGCCCCACCCTGCTGTACGGCTACGGAGGCTTCGAGACCGCGAACACCCCGGGCTACAGCGGCGTCCTGGGCCGGCTGTGGCTGGCCCGCGGCGGCACCTACGTGCTGGCGAACATCCGCGGCGGCGGCGAATACGGGCCGGGCTGGCACACCCAGGCGATGCGCGAGGGCCGGCACAAGGTGGCCGAGGATTTCGCCGCGGTCGCCGACGATCTGGTGGCACGCGGCGTCACCACCGTCGGGCAACTCGGCGCCCAGGGCGGCAGCAACGGCGGTCTGCTGATGGGGATCATGCTGACCAAGTACCCGCAGAAGGTCGGGGCGCTGGTGTGCAGCGTGCCGTTGCTGGACATGAAGCGGTATCACCTGCTGCTGGCCGGCGCCTCCTGGGTAGCCGAATACGGCGACCCGGACAACCCCGACGACTGGGCGTTCATCTCCGAATACTCGCCGTACCAGAACATTTCGGCCGACCGCGAGTACCCGCCGATCCTGATGACCACCTCGACGCGCGATGACCGGGTCCACCCCGGACATGCCCGCAAGATGACCGCCGCCCTGGAAGCCGCCGGTCACCGGGTCTGGTACTACGAGAACATCGAGGGCGGCCACGGCGGCGCCGCCGACAACGAGCAGCTCGCCTTCAAGCAGGCGCTGACGTACTCGTTCCTGTGGCGAACCCTGGGCGCGCCTCAGCGCTTCGACAGTGGGCGGTCCAGTTCGGCGGCGACGCGATCGAGTTCGGCGGCCAGCTCGCAATGACCGTTGTCCCCCAACGCCTGTCGTAGCTCGGTCATCGCATGTTCGAGTTCGGCGGTGCGCGGGTGCTGGGCAGCCGTCATCAACGTGTTGCGTACGTGTCGTGTCGCCGTGCGCTGGTGATCGGCGGACAACGTCGGGATGGCCATCGCGAACACGTTCAGCACCTGGGCGCAGGTCTGGTGTTGGCCGCCCTCGATGGCGCCGACGGCGATGCTCGACAACGCCTTGAGCACCTCGCAGATCGTGTCGTAGGTGTACACCACCGGCACCTGGTCGTCGACCGGCGGGTCGGACTCCTGCGCCCAGTGGGCCAGCAGGGCGTGCAGTCCGTCGACGGTCACCAAAGCCGCCTCGGAGTCCCGCTGGGTGGCGGCGCCCCAGCCCATGCTGGACAGCTGGTGCACCCCGTAGGACGGTTCGCGGTCGAGTTGCCGCTCCCGGCCACAGCACATCGCGTCCAGCACGGCGCGTGCCAAGCGTTCCCGTTCGGCCGCGTCTTCGCCGCGCACCGTCGCCAACAGGGTGCCGGCCACCATGTGCGTGCCCAGCTTGGCGTTGAGTTCGATCTCCGCCTCGCCCGGGACATCACGCAGCGCGCGGTCGAGCAGTTTCAGGTCGATGTCCACCAGGTACCCGGTGCACTGCGAACGGACGGTGGTAGCCGGTAGATGCGCGAGCTGTGGCTTGTCCCGTACCCGCCGCAGCCACTCGAGCTGGCGGTCGCGGGTGGCGATGGTGATCTGCACGATGCGCTCCACCACTGACGGCGGACGCAGCTGGTCGAGCACCAGGTAGCCGAACACGACCAGCCCGGCCAACGCCAGCACGCTGAGCACCAGCGCGGTCACCGTGCTGAACACCGCTTGATCGGGGTCGACGAGCGCCAGGACGACGACGTAGAACGCCGACAGTCCGGCGAAATAGCCGAAGAAGGTCTGGTTGACGCGCCGGCTCAGGAACTGCTCGACCACCACCCAGGTGAACACGTCGGACATGCGCTGGACCAAGGTGAGCAACAGGACGAACGTGATGGTCATCAACGTGAGCATCCCCGGTGCCACGGTGCGCAGCATCGACTGGTTCTCCTGCGGCGGCGCCAGCTTCGACAGCAGGTGCTTGACGGGTTGCAACCAGGTGGTGTCGTCGCCGTCGAGCACGCTGGTGGCGATGGCGATCGCGATGAACGCGGCGATTATGGCCAGCGGGACGCCGAGAAACTCGTGCAGTGCCCGGCGCAGTCCGCTCTCGCGCCTGGGACGCTTTGTCTGAGAATTTCGGCGTATCAACGCTCATCACCCCTGTCCGCGCAGGACACGCTGATCTGGCAGATACCCGGTTGCGAGTGCCCCGAACCGTGCGGCGTGATCTGCACGACGTCTAGCGCCGGGTCAGTTTGGGCACCCTGGGACTCATGTCCGCGCAGCTCCCGGGAGCCCTCCAGTCGCTTGCCCCAACGCTGGACAAGTTCGGGTACGCCGCCGTGATCGTCCTGGTCGGGTTGGAAGGCGTCGGCATTCCGCTGCCGGGACAGATCATCCTGGTGGTGGCGGGTATGTACGCCGGTGTCGGTCATTTGAACCTGGCTCTGGTACTGCTCGCGGGATTCCTGGCCGCCGTCGTCGGCGACAACGCCGGCTACGCGATCGGCCGCTACGGGGGTCGCGAACTGGTGCTGCGCTTCGGTCGCTATGTGTTCCTCACCAAGGATCGGCTGGCCAAGACCGAACGCTTCTTCGAGCGGCGGGGCCAGATCGTGGTGCCGCTCGGCCGATTCGTCGACGGCCTGCGCCAGGCCAGTGGGATCGCCGCCGGCCTCGCGCGGATGCGGTGGCAGCGCTATCTGGCCTACAACGCCCTGGGGTCCGCGGTGTGGGTCGTGGTCTGGGTGCTGGCCGGATACCTGGCCGGCAACCACATCGGCGCGCTGTACGCGGGATTCCAGCGTTACGAGAAATACCTGCTGGCAGCCGGTGCCCTGGTCGGTGTCGCGGTGCTGGTCGGGTGGTTGGTCCGGCGCCGGTCCCGGGCGGCCGCCGAGTGCTGACCGGCGGCGCTTGACACCCGAGTCGGGCACCGGCTTCGCTTCGCGCTATGACTCCCGAGTTCGAAACGCTCTTGTACGACACGGCCGGGCCGGTGGCCACGATCACGCTGAATCGCCCCGAGCAACTCAACACCATCGTCCCGCCCATGCCCGACGAGATCGAGGCGGCAATCCGGCGGGCCGAACACGACCACGACGTCAAGGTCGTCGTGTTGCGCGGCGCCGGCCGGGCGTTCTGTGCCGGGTACGACTTCGGCGGCGGTTTCCGGCACTGGGCGGACCACATGGACAGCGACGGCCGGTGGGATCCGGGCAAGGATTTCGCGATGGTGACCGCGGCGACGGGCCCGCACCAGAAGTTCATGTCGATCTGGCGGGCCACCAAACCGGTGATCGCGCAGGTCCACGGCTGGTGCGTGGGCGGGGGCAGTGACTACGCGTTGTGCGCCGACATCGTGATCGCCAGTGAGGACGCCGTGATCGGCACCCCCTACAGCCGGATCTGGGGGGCCTATCTGACCGGCATGTGGATGTACCGGCTGGGCTTGGCCAGGGCGAAATGGCACGCGTTGACCGGCCGGCCGCTGACCGGCGTGCAGGCCGCCGAGGTCGAGTTGATCAACGAGGCGGTGCCGTTCGAGCGACTCGAAGCCCGGGTCGCCGAGATCGCCGCCGAACTGGCCCGGATCCCGTTGTCGCAGCTGCGGGCGCAGAAGCTGATGGTCAACCAGGCCTACGAGAACATGGGCCTGGCGTCCACCCAACTGCTCGGCGGGATACTCGACGGGCTGATGCGCAACACCCCGGACGCGCTGGAGTTCATCCGCATCGCCCAAACCGAGGGGCCACGGGCCGCGGTGGAGCGCCGGGACGGTCCGTTCGGCGACTACAGCCAGGCTCCGCCGGAGCTGCGGCCGGATCCGTTGCACGTGATAATTCCTGATCGCAACGGGTAGTGAGATGGGCTACAGATTTTCGGCCGATCGTTCTCGGAAGCCCGGAAAGTGCTACGGTTATCAATATGTCTCGGCTCCATAACAGCCTGCGCACAGGCGCTCTCGCTCTGCTTCTCGGCCTGGCCGGCGCGATGTTCCCCGCGACCGCCGCCGCCGACTCCACCGAAGACTTCCCGATCCCGCGCAGACAGATCGCGACCACCTGCGACGCCGAGCAGTACCTCGCGGCCGTCCGCGACACCAGCCCGGTGTACTACCAGCGGTACATGATCGACTTCAACAATCACGCGAACCTTCAGGAAGCGACCATCAACAAGGCGCACTGGTTCTACTCGCTGTCGCCGGCAGAGCGCAGGGACTACTCGGAGAACTTCTACAACGGCGACCCGTTGACCTTCGCCTGGGTCAACCACATGAAGATCTTCTTCAACAACAAGGGTGTGGTTGCCAAGGGCACCGAGGTGTGCGACCAATACCCGCGCGGTGACATGTCGGTCTGGAACTGGGCGGGATAGTCGTGCGCCGTTACGTCGGATTGGCCATGGCGGCGGCGATAGCCCCGATGATCCTCTTCTTCGGTAGTGGGGCGGCGCACGCCGACAGCGACCTGGGAAAAACCTGCTCGCCGGAAGGCGCGAAGGTCTGGGGTAAACCGGGCCCGATCTACTGCGAGCGACAGCCGGACGGGCAACTGCAGTGGGTGTCCATCCCCGTCTCGGCGATGTGCGTGGCGTTCTGCGTGAATCAGCCCTGAGAATTCCAAACTCGGCAAGTTTGAAACCTCTTCCCCACGGGAACCCTTGAAATCGTCATAAAAGTACGGTTTCCTTGAGGTGGAAAACTAAGGGAACGCGGAGAAATACCGTCGGCCTACCCTTGCCGCGACGGGCCAAAGGTACCCATAATGGACACTCCGGCCCAGCCAAAATCCGCCGACGTGCGAGTGACGGATGTGACTGCGGTCCGGAAGCTGGAGGTCATCGCATGAGCCAAACTACTGGCAACGAGATCCCTGGCACGCTTGCGTCCCTCGACTGGCAGACCATCACCTGCCAGGCGGAGTCCGGATGCACCAACCGAGCCGCCTACATCGTTCACCGCCACGCGGTAGACCAATGTAACCACCCGCAGGTCGATCCGTTTGGCAATATCGTCGAAATTCTTTGCATCGCTTGCCTTTGGCGTGCCGAGGCCGAAGTCCTGGTCCAGGTTGGCCAACTTGCGCGCCAGGCAGACACCTACTGCCTGACCTGCGGAGCGCCGGTGTCCGAACTGCGCGACATCATGCGCGACGTCGCCGCCTTGTAGCCCACCGTCCACCGATGGCACTCATCGCGCTCGCCGTTCTGGGTGCAGCGATGTTCATCGGTATCGTCTGGCTGATGCTGCACCTGGACCGGCGCTACCAGCGAAAGGTTCAGCGCCTGCGGGACGACTGGGAGGCGTCGGGACGGTCGGAACCCTGGAAGCACGGGTGGTACGGCTGCGGCGGCGGCGGCGGTTAGCCGGCGTCGGTGACGTCCTCAGATCCCACTTGACCGCGCCGGGCCTGATTGCCGAGCACGGCGATCAGCGCCGTTCCACCAGCCCCCCCGGTGGATGTTCGTCAACGTCCTCGAGGAGCAGCTCCCGCACGGCCCGACGCGGTCCGTACGGTCGCAGCATGGTGCTGGCCGGGCGTGGACGCACGTGCTGCGGCCACCAGAACCAGCGCCCGAGCAAGGTGGCCAGCGACGGTGTCATGAACGACCGCACGATCAAGGTGTCGAACAACAGACCCAGCGCGATCGTCGTACCCACCTGAGCCATCACCCGCAGTGGACTGAACATGAACGTGGCCATGGTGGCGGCGAACACCAGCCCCGCGGCGGTCACCACCGAGCCCGAACCGGCCATCGCGCGGATCGTCCCCGTCTTGAGTCCGGCGTGGATTTCCTCCTTGAACCGCGATATCAGCAATAGGTTGTAGTCCGAGCCGACCGCCAGCAGCAGGATGATGGCCATCGCCAGCACCATCCAGTGCAACTTGATGCCGAGGATGTACTGCCAGAGCAGCACGGAGAGTCCGAACGAGGCGCCCAGCGACAGCAACACCGTGCCGACGATCACGAAGGCCGCCACGACGCTTCGGGTGATCACCAGCATGATGACGAAAATCAGGGTGGCCGCGGAGATTCCGGCGATCAGCAGATCGATGTTGGACCCGTCGTGCATGTCCTTGTACGTCGCGGCGGTACCGCCGAGGTAGACCTTGGCGCCCTCCCAGGGCGTGCCCTTGATCGCCTCGTGCACGGCCCGCTTGATCGGTTCGATCAGGTTGATGCCTTCCGGACTGGCCGGGTCGCCTTCATGCGAGATGATCAACCGGACAGCGTGCCCGTCGGGCGAGATGAACTGTTTGAGACCCCGTTCGAAGTCCGGACTCTGGAACGCTTCGGGCGGAAGGTAGAACGTGTCGTCGTTCTTGGCTTGATCGAATGCATCCCCCTGCGCGGTGGCGTTGTCGGCCTGCGCTCTGGCCTGGTCGTTGAGGCCCGTGGTGGTCGCATAGTTGGACATGATGGTTTCGAGATTGCGCTGCTGGCTCTCGATCTGCGGGGGTATCAACTCCACCAACTTGGGCTGAATCGCATCCAGCTTGTCCAGATTCGCGCTCAGGGCCAGGATGTTCTGCGCCACCTGGTCGATTCCGTCCAGCGCATTGAAGATGGACCGCAGCGCCCAGCAGATCGGGATGTCGTAGCAGTGCTTCTCCCAGTAGAAGTAGCTGCGAATCGGCCGGAAGAAGTCGTCGAACGTGGCGATGTCGTCGCGCAGCGCCTCGGTGATCTTGACCGTTTCCTTGGTGAGCTTGGTGGTTTCGTGCGTCGTGTTGCTGAGGTCCTGAGTGACCTGCATCTGCTCATGCAGCGTGGCCATCGTCTTGCGCAGCTCGTCCGCCTGGTTCAGCAGGTTTTGCGCCTGCTCGTCTTGGAAGTGCTGGGTCTGAATCCGTCCGGCGGCCTGGGCACCCATCTGAAAACCGAGGGTGCTGTGGTCCAGCGGCGTGCCCAACGGTCGGGTGATGGTCTGCACCCGGCCGATACCGGGGATGTGGAAGACCGCCTTGGCGACCTTGTCCAGGACGAGGAAGTCGGCCGAGTTGCGCAGGTCGTGATCGGTTTCGATCATCAGCAGCTCGGGATTGAGCCGAGCCTGGTTGAAGTGCCGGTCGGCGGCGGCGTAACCGATGTTGGCCGGGGTGTCCGACGGTAGGTAGTGACGGGTGTCGTAGTCCGTTTTGTAGCCGGGCAGCGCGAGCAGGCCGATCAGGGCGACCGCGATCGTGACCGCGAAAACCGGTGCGGGCCAGCGCACGATCGCGGTGCCGATCCGGCGCCAGCGGCGGGTCTGCAGCTTTCGCTTGGGGTCCAGGAGCTTGAAGAACGACGCAACGGTCAGCACCGCCGGGCCCAGCGTCAGCGCCGCGACGACCGCGACGAGCATACCGACGGCACACGGCACCCCGAGTGACTCGAAGTACGGCAACCGACAGAAGCTCAGGCAGTACATCGCGCCGGCGATGGTCAGCCCCGACCCGAGCACAACGTGGGCGGTGCTGTGAAACATGGTGTAGAACGCTTCTTCGCGCGTCTCACCCAAGCCGCGGGCCTCGTGGTAGCGGCCCACCACGAAGATCGCGTAGTCGGTCCCGGCGGCGATCGCCAGCAACACCAACAGGTTGTTGGCGAACGTGGACAGCCCGATGATCCCGTAGTTGCCCAGCACCGCGACCACGCCTCGAGCTGCCAGCAATTCGACGAAGACCATGAACAGCACGGCCAGGACGGTGACGACCGAGCGATAGACGAACAGCAGCATCACCATGATGACCAGAATTGTGATCAGGGTGACGACCGCGACGCCTTTCTCACCCGCGTGCGACTGGTCGGCGATCAGCGGACCCGCGCCCGTGACGTAGGCCTTGATGCCCGGTGGGGCGTGCACCGACTCCACGATCTTGCGAACGGCGTCGGAGGACTCGGCGGACAGGCCGCCGCCCATGTTGCCGGCGAGGTAGACCTGGACGTACGCGGCCTTCTGGTCGTGGCTCTGGGAGCCGGCGGCGGTCAGCGGATCACTCCAGAAGTCCTGCACGTGCTGGACGTGCTTCTTGTCGGCCTGGATTCGCCTGACGATCTCGTCGTAGTAGCGGTGCGCCTCCGGCCCCAGCGGTTTGTCGCCTTCCAGCACGATCATCGCCGAGGTGTCGGAATCGAACTCTTTGAACGTCGATCCGACCCGCATCATCGACTGGAACGACTCTGCGTCTCGGGGGCTCTGCGACACCGACTGCTTCTTGGAGACGACCTCCAACTGCGGCGCAATGGTGTTGGTGACAAAGACTATGCCCAACCACACCAGCACGATGGGCAGCGCCAGCCGATGGATCATCCGCGGCAGGAACGGCGGGATGAGCGGCTGGTCGACGCGCGGCGGCGCCTCGGCGGTCTCGCTCACGCGGACTTGTCCAGGCAATAGACGAAGGCGTTCACCGTCTGCTCGGGGCGCGACCGATTCGGCGCCTTGATGACGTCACCGCGTCCGTCGTTGTTGTTGACCAGGAACCGGCAAGCGATCCAGCTGCCGTTTCCTTGCGCCATCAGGTTGGCTGGGATCCCGGGCTTCGTTGACTTCAATTCCGTCTTCCACGGTAGGGGCACATTGAGAGCCTGCTGAGGATGAGAGTTTTCGTCGAGATAACTGATAGTCGCCGTGCTACCCGGTGCACCCCAGACCTCGAGGGTGATCGTCTTGGGGTTGAACTGGTCGATGACGTCACCGGACGAGCCGCCACCGAACGAACCGCTGTGCACGCCGAACACCCCGTGCAGTCGGTGGACCACGAACGCCGATACCGCGACGACGGCCACCACGGTGACGACGAGCCAGAACCGGGTGACGAGGCTCCACAGACCCTTGCGCTTGGTCTGGTCAGTCGCTCGATCACCCTCGCGGCCGGCAGAGTCCGGGGTCGTCAACGGTTCGGTCCTTGGCTCAGTCATCGTCATGGGCGCGCTTTCCTGATCAGTGAGAGCCGCGGAGAAATCAGCCTGTATTTCAACTCAGATACCCGTCTGACGCAAAACATTTCACGATCCTCACCCGTCATCGCGACCCCGGGAGTGAGCCGATGCAGGTGGCGGTGAGCACCCGGGTGAGCGCGGAGCCGAAGTCGATGTTCCATTCGGCCGGCAGCACCTCGGGTTCCTCCTCGTAGGCGTCCGAGATCTTCGCCGGCGGGTTGGCGATCTGCCAGAAGGCCGCCGCCAGCGAGTAGGCGGCGATCAGGATGTCGAACGCCCCCGGACGCCCCAGCGCGGGCAGCGCTTGTTCGATGGCGTCCGCCAGGGCGATCGCGGCGGCCGAGATGGTCCGCCGGATCTCGATGACCCGCTCGATCTCCACCTCGTGTTCGAGGTGCAGGTGCAGGTTGGCCAACAGGTCGCAGAACAACGGGTCGGCGGCCAGACCGCTGGCCAGCGTCTCGGCCACACGTTCCGGGGTCATCGGACCGGGTTCGGCCAGTTTGTCGCACACCGTGCCCGACCATTGCACCCAGCCCTCAGCAGCCAGATGCAGCAGCACCTCTTTGTGCGAGGTGAAGTAGCGGCGCACCGCCGAGTAGTGGATCCCGGCGCGACTGGCGACCGCTGTCAGGGTGACCGACGCGACTCCGGTCTCGACGGCCAGCGAGCGTGCGGCTTCTACCAGTGCCGCCGCACGTTGGCGCTTGTTCTCCTCGGTGCGGGCGCGTCGGAAAGCGAGTTGCGCCACTGGCAGAGGATAACGCACAACATGTGATTTGTATAACGCACGTAATGTGATTTGCGCAGGTAGAAGCCGGACGGTAGCGTCTGTTACGCACGTGATATGCGTTACAATTCGCAGCGCGAGTGGAAGGAGTGGACAGCCCGGTCGCGCGCCGTGCTTTACTTAGGCAAGGCTTAGTTGCTCTGGTCGACGAGATGCCGCCGGTGCACAGCACCGGTTGGGCGCCGCGGTCCGTATAACGCAAGAAATTCACGAATCTGCAAAGGGGTCTGCGATTTTCAGGCTGTTGTCGCGCACGTGGATCCCACTGACCGTGTTGGTGGTGGTGGCGGTCGGCGGATTCCTCGTCTACCGCGTGCACGGCTACTTCGGTTCGGAGAAGCGCGAGTCCTACGCCGACAGCAACTTGAAGAACCCTGAGCCGTTCGATCCCAAGCGAATCGTCTACGAGGTGTTCGGCCCGCCCGGTACCGTCGCCGACATCAGCTATTTCGACGTCAATTCCGATCCGCAGTGGGTGGAGAACGCACGGCTGCCCTGGTCGCTGCACATCAGCACCACCAAGGCGGCCATGGTCGGCAACCTCACCGCCCAGGGCGACAGCAACAGCATCGGCTGCCGGATCCTGATCGACGACGAGGTCAAGGCCGAGCGTCACTCCAGTGGCGTCAACGCGTTCACCTTCTGCCTGGTGAAGTCGGCGTGAGTACCGCCTACGCGCCGGTCGGCCCTCCCCCCGACCTCTCCAGCGAAGCCCACCGGCCGTTCATCGCGCGGATGATTCACGCCCTCGCGGTGCCGATCATCCTGTTCTGGCTGGTGGTCGTGGTGCTGCTCAGCATTTTCGTGCCGTCACTGGAAGTCGTGGGGCAAGAGCGCTCGGTCTCGCTCAGTCCCGCCGACGCACCGTCGTTCGTGGCGTTGAAGCACATCGGCAACGCATTCAAGGAGGGCGACACCGACAGCTTCGGGATGATCGTCCTGGAAAGCGACAAGCCGCTGGGCGACGAGGCGCACACCTACTACAAAGAGATGATCCGCAAGCTGCGGGAGGACAAGAAGCACGTCCTGAGCATCCAGGACTTCTGGGGCGACCCGCTGACCGCCGCCGGCGCGCAGAGCAACGACGGCAAAGCCGTCACCGTCCAGCTGACCCTCGCCGGCAACCAGGGCGAACCGCTGGCCAACGAGTCCGTGATGGCCGTCCGCAAGATCGTGGACAGCGTGCAGGCTCCGCCGGGGCTCAAGGCATATGTCACCGGCGCCTCGGCGCTGGCCGCGGACCTGCACGACAGTGGCGACAGATCCATGGCCAAGATCACCATCACCACGGTGCTGGTGATCACGCTGATGTTGATGTTCATCTACCGGTCGATCCTGACCGTGTTCCTGCTGCTGCTCTCGGTCGGCATCGAACTCAGCGCGGCACGCGGCGCGGTGGCGCTGCTCGGACACAACGAACTGATCGGGTTGTCCACGTTCTCGGTCAGCCTGCTCACGTCCTTGGCCATCGCGGCCGGCACCGACTACGGCATCTTCATCATCGGCCGCTATCAAGAGGCCCGCCAAGCCGGTGAGGACCGGGAAACCGCCTTCTACACCATGTATCACGGCACCGCGCACGTGATTCTGGGCTCCGGCCTGACGATCGCCGGCGCGTTGTTCTGCCTGCACTTCGCCCGGATGCCCTACTTCCAGACGCTGGGCATCCCGTGCGCGGTCGGCATGCTGGTCGCCGTCCTCGTCGCGCTGACACTGGGTCCGGCGATCCTGGTGGTCGCCGGCAAGTTCGGGGTGTTCGATCCCAAACGGGTGCTGTCGGTACGGGGTTGGCGACGGGTGGGTACCGCCGTGGTGCGCTGGCCGCTGCCGATCCTGGCCGTCACGCTCGTGATCGCGATCATCGGGCTGGTCACCCTGCCGGGGTACAAACCCAGCTACGACGACCGCGCCTACCTACCCGCTTTCATCCCGGCCAACCAGGGCTTCATCGTCGCCGACCGGCACTTCTCCCAGGCCCGGATGAAGCCGGAGATCCTGATGGTCGAGTCGGATCACGACCTGCGCAACCCGGCCGACTTCCTGGTGCTGGACAAGCTGGCCAAGGGCATCTTCCGGGTGCCCGGCATCTCCCGCGTCCAGGCGATCACCCGGCCGGACGGCACCCCGATGGATCACACGTCGATCCCGTTCCAGATGAGCATGCAGAACGCCGGTCAGCTGCAGACCATGAAGTACCAGCGCGACCGCATGGACGACATGTTGAAACAGGCCGACGAGATGACCAAGACGATCGCGCTGATGCAGAACATGTATGCGCTGATGTCCAAGCTGGTCGGAATCACCCACAAGATGGTCGGCGACACCGAGCAGATGCAGCAGATCACCAACGATCTGCGTGACAAGATCGCCAACTTCGACGACTTCTTCCGGCCCATCCGCTCGTACTTCTATTGGGAGAAGCACTGTTACGACATCCCGGCCTGCTGGACACTGCGCTCGATCTTCGACGCGTTCGACGGGATCGATCAGCTGACCGAGCAGCTGAATGTCCTGGTCGGCGACATCAAGCAGCTCGACGTGCTGATGCCGCAGATGATCGCCACCTTCCCGCCGATGATCGACACCATGGTGAGCATGCGGACCATGATGCTGACCATGCACAGCACCATGTCCGGGATCTTCGCCCAGATGGACGAGATGAGCGAGAACGCCACGGCGATGGGCCACGCGTTCGACGCGGCCAAGAACGACGACTCGTTCTACCTGCCGCCCGAGGTGTTCAAGAACGCCGACTTCAAGCGGGCAATGAAGAACTTCCTGACCGCCGACGGGCACTCGGCGCGGTTCATCATCCTGCACCGCGGTGATCCCGCCTCACCGGAGGGCATCGCCAGCATCGACCAGATCCGCACCGCGGCCGAGGAAGCCCTCAAGGGCACGCCGCTGGAGGACGCCAAGATCTATCTGTCCGGGACCGGGGCCGTCTTCAAAGACATCTCCGAGGGCGCCAAATGGGACTTGCTGATCGCGGGCATCTCCTCGCTGTGCCTGATCTTCATCATCATGTTGCTGATCACCAGGGCCTTCGTGGCCGCGGCGGTGATCGTCGGGACGGTCGCGTTGTCGCTGGGCGCATCCTTCGGCCTGTCCGTGCTGGTCTGGCAGCACATCCTGGGCATCCCGCTGCACTGGCTGGTGCTCGCGATGTCGGTCATCGTGCTGCTGGCCGTCGGATCGGACTACAACCTGCTGTTGGTCTCCCGGTTCAAACAGGAGATACACGCGGGCCTGAACACCGGCATCATCCGGTCGATGGGCGGCACCGGGAAGGTCGTGACCAACGCCGGCCTGGTGTTCGCGTTCACGATGGCGTCGATGATCATCGGTGACGCGCGGATGATCGGGCAGGTGGGTACCACCATCGGTCTGGGCCTGCTGTTCGACACGTTGATCGTGCGCGCGTTCATGACGCCGTCGATCGCCGCGCTGCTGGGTCGCTGGTTCTGGTGGCCGATCCGGGTGCGGACGCGGCCCGCCCGCAACCCCGCCCTGCCGCGCGACGACCAGCCGACCGACCGGATGCTGGCGCTCAGCGACCAGCGTTAGTCCGGCCGGCCCGGCCATCCGGCCGGCCGCCGACTCCGAATATCTGGTGTGCAGCCACAACACCAGTCCCGGGCGGGGAAGCCGACGGCGGTCTACCGCACCACGGTCAGCCAGTCGCAGCAGGTTCCGGCGCATCGCTCGTTTCAGCGCCGCGGTTACAGCTGGTACGTCGACGTCGACCGGCTTCCCCGGTTGCCGTGGTTGAGGGCCGGCTTGCGGGACCGGGTGACCGCGGTGTTCGCCGAGCACGGCGTCGAGATGCCTGACGGCCGCATCACCGGGTTGCTGCCCGCCCGCGCGTTCGGGCACGTCGTCAACCCGCTGAACATCTTCTGGTGCCACGACGGTGACGGCCTCCTGCGATACGTGATCGCCGAAGTGCACAACACCCGTGGCCGGCACACCTATCTGCTGCCGCCGGCCGAGGTACCGGTGTTGGTCCGGACGCAGTCCCCCGACGGCCAATGCCTGCTGCTCGCGCCGGTGCCCGAGCGCGAGGTCGACATCATGGTGTCGTTGCACCCCGAGTCCCGGTTGGCGTTCACCGCCACTGTGCGTGGCAAGCGGCTGTTGCCGAGGGCAGTGCTGCGCCGGTTCGCACGTCGGCGGACACAACGGGCCGGACAGGCAGCGATCGGCACCGCGGCTGCCGAAAAGCGGGAGCGGGCGGCCGATCTCGCGTCCGGGCCGGCCCGACAGCCATGACCGACGTCCCCAACCTGGCGCAATCGGGCGTTAGGCTACCGACGATGACCGCCCCGCCGACCCCCAGTGGCGACCTGGATGCGTTGCTGCGCCGGGTCGCCGCGCGAGACAACGGCGCGTTCGCCGCTTTCTACGACCAAACCAAAACCCGGGTGTACGGGCTGGTGACCAGGGTGCTGCGCGATGCCGGATACAGCGAAGAGACCACCCAGGAGGTCTACCTGGAAGTGTGGCGGACGGCGTCGGACTTCGACTCCGCCAAGGGGTCCGCGCTGGCCTGGCTGATGACCATGGCACACCGGCGCGCGGTCGACCGGGTGCGCAGCGAGCAGGCCGGAACCAAACGCGAATCACGCTACGGCACAGCGTATCTCGAGACAGCGACCGACGTCGTCTCGGACTCGGCGATAGCGGGTGACGAGCGGCGCCGGGTGATCCGGTGCCTGGAGGCGCTGACCGACGCGCAACGCCAGTGCATCGAGCTGGCCTATTACGGCGGCCTGACCTACGCCGAGGTGTCGCAGCGGCTGGCCGCGAACCTGTCCACGATCAAGTCCCGCATGCGCGACGCGCTGCGCGGCCTGCGCAACTGTCTGGACGTGGCATGAGCGCCCCCGACGATTTCGAGTTGCTCGAGCTGGCGGCCCCGTATGCGCTGCACGCCCTGACCGACACGGAGCAGGCCGAGATCGACGCCCGGGTTTCGTCGGCGCCCGCGCCGGTCGCCGCGGCCTTCGCCGACGAGGTCCGCGCGGTCCGGGAGACGATGGCGGTGTTGTCGTCGGCGAATGTCGCCGAACCACCGGACCAGTTGCGCGCGGCGGTGCTCGCCCTGACCGCCCCGTCCGCTGCGCCGACCCGGCTCCGATCACGTTGGCGCACTGCGGTTTTGGCGGCCGCCGCGGCGATCGCGGTGGGCCTGGCAGCGTTCGGTGTCGGGGTGTGGATGCGGCCGGCGCCCACGCAGACGGTGGCCGAACAGATTCTGGCCGCGCCCGACGTGCGGACGGTTTCCCGCCCGCTGGGGCCGGGGATCGCCACAGTGATGTTCTCCCGCGACCGCAATGCCGGTGTGCTGGTGATGAACAACGTGCCGCCGCCGGCGCCGGGCACCGTCTACCAGATGTGGCTAATTGGTGCAGACGGCACGACGTCGGCGGGCACGATGGGCACCACGGCGGTGTCGCCGGCCACCAAGGCGACGCTGGACAACCTGGGCAGCTCGACGTCCCTGGCGTTCACCGTGGAGCCCGGCACCGGCTCGCCCCAGCCGACCGGCGCGGTCTTGGCCGAGTTGCCGCTGCGCTGAGCGTCGCCCACCCGGGCAGCTACTTCGCGATCCCCCGCAGATACGCCGCCTGGCCCAGGTGCTGGGCGCAGTCGTCGATGATGCTGACCAGCCGCGCGCTCGCCGTCACCGGCGGGTCCCAGTTGGTGTCCACGATGCGCGCCAGTTCGTCGGCGGTCACCGCGGCGACGTAGTCGAGGGTGAAGGCGTGCACCGCGCGGTAGTAGCCGGCCAGCAGGGCGGCCGGCGCGCGCACTTTGGCCACGTCCCGGGCGCTGTGGCCGTACCCGATGTCGTTGCGCGGCAGGTCGAGCGCGAACCGATCGACCCAGCCGTCGCGCAGCCACACCTGCTCGGCGCCGGCGATGTCGGCCACCTGCAAGTCCTGCACCCGGGCGCTGTGCCAGAGCAACCACGCGATGCTGTTGGCCTGCGGCGTGGGCCGGTAGCCGGCGATCTCGTCGGTCAGCCCGTCGGTGAGTTCGTCGCTGTGTTCGATCAATCGGGTGAACGCGTCGCGCAACAGTTCCCGGACCGCGTCATCGCTTCCTGGCATACGCGCGACGCTACGCCCTGGCGCCGTGCCAGACGGCTTCGACGTTGTTGCCGTCCGGGTTGCGCACGAAGGCGCCGAAGTATCCGGGGTGATACTCCGGCCACCGCCGCGGCGGGTGCAACGACTCCGCACCCAGCCCCACCGCCGTCTCGTAGAAGGCGATCGATCACGGTCGTAGATTAGTTGGATGAGCTATGACCTCCTCATCCGCAACGGCACCATCGTGGACGGTCTGGGAGGTGAACCGTTCACCGGCGACGTCGCGGTACGCGACGGCGTGATCGCGGCGGTGGGATCGCTGAACAGCGCCGACGCGGCGCGCGAGATCGACGCGACGGGCCTGTTGGTCACCCCGGGCTTCGTCGACCTGCACACCCACTACGACGGACAGGCCATCTGGTCGGACCGGCTGACACCGTCCTCGGCGCACGGCGTCACCACGGTCGTGATGGGCAACTGCGGGGTGGGCTTCGCGCCGTGCCGCAAGGAGGACCACGAAGTGCTCGTCGACGTGATGGCCGGGGTCGAGGACATTCCCGGCGTCGTCATGACCGACGGGCTGCCGTGGACCTGGGAGACGTTTCCCGAATACCTGGACGCCATAGAGTCGCGGCGACGTGACATCGATGTGGCCGTCTATCTCCCGCATTCCCCGTTGCGGGTGTACGTGATGGGACAGCGCGGCGCCGATCGCGAACCCGCCACCGCCGACGACCTGGCGAAGATGCGGGAACTGGCCAAAGAGGCGATCGAAGTGGGCGCGCTGGGTTTCGCCTCGTCGCGGCTGACGATCCACAAGACCGAGAGCGGGGCGCCCATCCCCAGCTACGACGCCGCCCGCGAGGAGATCGAACAGATCGCCCGCGGCGTCGTCGACGGCGGTGGCGGTTTGCTGCAATTCGTCCCCGACCTCCCCGCCGGGGGCTACCAACCGGTGCTGCAGACGGTGTTCGACGTCGCCGAGGACGTCGGGCTACCCCTCACCTTCACCCTGATCGTCGGCAACACCGGTGAGCCGTTCTGGCCCGACGCCATCACCATGGTGGAGAAGGCCAACAAGAACTCTGGTGCCGGCGGGACGCAATTCACCGCGCAGTTGCTGCCGCGCCCGATCGGGCTGATCATCGGGTTGCAACTGTCGGCCAACCCGTTCGTCCTCTACCCCAGCTACCGCGAGATCGCCGACCTGCCGCTCGCCGAGCGCGTCGCCGAAATGCGCAAACCCGAGGTGCGCGCCCGCATCCTGGCCGACAAGCCCGGCACCGGGCATCCGATCCTGTACGTCGCGCAGGCCTGGGACTGGATCTTCCCGCTGGACGACAACCCCAACTACGAGCCGGACCCGTCGGACAGCATCGCCGCCCGCGCCGCCGCCCGCGGCGTCAGCGCGCTGGAGGAGGCCTACGACCGCCTACTCGACGACGACGGCCGGGCCATGCTGCTGGTCGCCACCAGCAACCTGGAGAACAACACCCTGGACACCGTGGGCGACCTGCTGCACCGCGACGACGTCGTGCTGGGCCTGGGCGACGGCGGTGCGCACTACGGCATGATCTGCGATGCCAGCTACTCGACGTACTTCCTGACCCATTGGGCACGCGACCGCGCGACCGGACGGTTCACCGTGCCCGAAGCCGTCCGCGAACTCACCTCGGTGCCGTCCCGCATCGCCGGGCTGGCCGACCGCGGCCGGATCGCCGTCGGCTACAAGGCCGACCTCAACGTCATCGACCACGCCGCGCTCCGGCTGCACAAACCGATCATCGCCCACGACCTGCCGGCCGGCGGCCGGCGGCTGGATCAGACCGCCGACGGCTACGTCGCGACGGTGGTTTCCGGCGAGCTGATCGCCGAGCACGGCGTGCCCACTTCGGCCCGCCCGGGGCGCTTGATCCGAGGCCGTCGACCCGCCCCCGAGCCCGTCTGACGCCTTTAACGGGACCCTGTTGGAGCCCTGAGAATTGGCCTTAGCGGGTTACCCGATAAGCCCACGGTAACCAGCCCCGGCGGGTAGGTTTGGGTGGTGACAAGCCCGCATTTCGCGTGGTTGCCGCCAGAGATCAACTCGGCACTTATGTTCGCCGGTCCCGGTGCGGGACCGCTGCTGGCTGCTGCCTCAGCATGGGCTGGACTGGCCGAGGAATTGGCGTCGTCGGTGGCGTCGTTCACCGGTGTCACACAGGAATTGACCACCTCTTCGTGGCTCGGTCCGTCGGCCGCGGCGATGATGGACGTCGCCACCCAGTACATGGCCTGGCTGAGCGCGGCGGCCGTCCAGGCGGACCTGGCGGCGGCACAGGCCACCGCGACGGCGTCGGCGTTCGAGGCGGCGGTGGCGGCCACCGTGCAGCCCGCGGTGGTGGCGGCCAACCGCGGCCTGGTGCAGATGCTGGCGTCCACCAACTTCTTCGGCATGAACTGGCCCGCGATCATGGACACCGAGGCCGCCTACGAGCAGATGTGGGCCCTCGACGTCGCGGCCATGGCGAACTACCACTTCGACGCGTCGGCGGCCGCCGCCCAGCTGGCCCCGTGGCAGCAGGTGCTGCGCAACCTCGGCATCGACATCGGCAAGAACGGTCAGATCAACTTCGGCTTCGGCAACACCGGCAGTGGCAACATCGGCAACAACAACGCCGGCAACTACAACCTGGGCAGCGGCAACAGCGGCAGCGGCAACGTCGGGGCCGGCAACACCGGTAGCTACAACCTGGGCGGTGGCAACACCGGCATCGGCAACCTGGGCTTCGGCAACTTCGGCAGCAACAACTTCGGCTTCGCCAACACCGGCAGCGACTCCTTCGGGTTCGGCCTGACCGGTGACCACCGATTCGGCTTCGGCGGGTTGAACTCGGGCAGCGGCAACACCGGCTTCGGCAACTCCGGCACCGGCAACACCGGCTTCTTCAACTCCGGCACCGACAACATGGGCTTCGGTAACTCGGGCAGCCTCAACTCGGGTCTGGGCAACTCGGGAAGCGCCAACACCGGCTTCGCCGGCATGGGGCCGTGGGGGTCGGGACTGTACGGCGGTGGCCTGGGCGCCGCGACCGGCCTGGAGGCGAGCCTGACCAACTCCGCGCACTACGCCACCGGCGGGTTGGGGACCGCGGCCCTGGGTTCGGGACTGCTGGGCTCGGCGCTGGCGAACACCGGCAGCCTGCATTCCGGTCTGGCCGGCGCGCTGAACGCCGGCATCGCCCCACCCGTCGTCGCCTCGGCCGCCGGACTGGATTCCGCCGGACCCGGCCAGGTGTCGGCCAACCCGACCAGCAGCCCGGCCGCCAACTCGGGGCTGCGCACCACCAGCAGCAACGTGACCGGCTTCACCATGGCGCGCGAGGCGGGGCTGGGCACCCCGAACCTGCCCAACGACGGCATCCCCAGGTCGGGTTTCTATCCCGAGTCCCAGCGCGACACCGCCGGTCAGAGCCGGGTGATCAAGTTCCCGGTGAAGTCGGACTGACGCCTATCCTCAGTCAATGGCCGCAAAGACCGCGAAAAAGGTTGACTTGCCGCGACTGGCGGCCGCCCTGCCCGACTTCCCGTTCGCGTACCTCATCACCGTCGACGACAGCTACCGCGCGCACACCGTGACGGTCGAACCGGTGCTGCGGGATCAGCGGGTCCTGGAGGTCGGGCTGATCGGCGGCGGCACCCGCGCCAACCTGGCCCGCCGCGCCGAGGTCACGCTGATCTGGCCGCCGACCGAACCCGGCGGCTACTCGCTGATCGTCGACGGCCGGGCCGAGATCAGCGAGGGCGCCGAGCCCGACACTGTCCACTGCGACGTCGTGCCCACCCGCGCCCTGCTGCACCGCAACGCCGACTCCCCGTCCGCCGCCCAGGGATGCCTGCACGACTGCGTCGTGTTCAGCCTTCCGGTCGCATGAGCCGCGTCGAACCGCTCGCGCCGCCGTGGAGCGACGAGGACGCCGCGGGCATCGAAAGCTGGGGCCACCCGGACCGGACCTACGAGCCATTGCTGCTGGTGCGCTGCCTGCAACGCCACCCGGCGCTGGCCACCCGGCTGCGCAAGCTCGGCGAAACCCTCTACGTGGCAGCGCTGTTGGCGCCCCGGACCCGCACCATCGCGATACTGCGCTGCTGTGCCCTGGTGGGATGCGCCTACGAGTGGGGCGGACAAGCGGCGTTCTGGGGCCCGCTCGCGGGAGTCAGCGACGAGGAGTGCGACGCCCTGGTCACCGGCGGGCCGCAGGACGCGCGGTGGAGCCCCGACGAGCGCGCGCTGATCGAGGCGGTGGACGAACTGGAGCGCAGCGGTTCGTGGTCGGAGCCGACCTGGGCAGCGCTGGGGAGCTTCCTCGACGACGAACAACGGATCGAGTTGCTCACCGCGGTGGGCTGGTACCGCACCATCTGCACGCTGTGCAACGCGCTGGCGCTGCCGGTCGAAGGCTGGATGCGACGCTGGCCGTCAACCCCGGTCTCGTCGTAGACCGGGATGCCGGCTCTTCAACAAGGGCAGCAGCAACCGTCGCGGCATGAACTGGACCAACCGGGTGCTCACCTGGTTGGGTAGTCCGGCGATGACCATTGCCTCGTCGGCGTCGAGGGCGTCCACCCCGATGCGTGCGACAGTCCGCGACGGGATCCACAGGAACTTGGGGAACGCGTCGGCGAAGGTCCGTTCGTCCATTCCCGCGCTGGTCAGGAACTCGGTGCGCACCGGGCCCGGGCACAGCAGCATGACCGTGACACCGGTGCCGGCGAGTTCCGCGCGCAGACCTTCGGTGTAGGACTTCACGAACGCCTTGGTGGCGGCGTAGCCGAGCTGGCCGGGAAACGGGTGAAACCCCGCGGTGGATCCCACGTTGAGGATCGCGCCGCCCCCGCGCGGCACCATCTGCTGGACCGCGCGCGTGCACAGGTCGATGACTGCCTCGACGTTGACCCGGACCTGGGCGATCTCTTTGTCCACGTCGGTCTTGGTCACCGAGCCGATGGTGCCCAGGCCGGCATTGTTGACCAGGACGTCGACGGTCAGTCCGCGCCGGCCGACCTCGTCCAGTAGCTCGGCGCGGGCGCCGGAGTCCGCGACGTCGCAGGCGAGGACCTCGACACGAACGCTGCCGGAGAGCTCGTCGGCCAGCTCGCGCAACCGGTCTTCGCGGCGGGCCACGAGCGTGACGCCGTGGCCGCGGCGGGCCAGTTCGCGGGCGATGTCGGCGCCGATTCCCGACGAGGCGCCGGTGACGACGGCGGTACTGGTCCGGGAGGGAGTCGGGAGCGCCACGTCTTTGAACCTACCGTCGTAGGACGCCGATCTTCGCATCGCTGATTACGCTGTGATCAATCGAAGGAGCGGCGCGTGATCACTCTGGATCGCCTGGTGAACGTCCTGGGCAGTTACGGGGTGCGGTTGCGGTGGTCGTCGATTCCCCGCTCGACCGAACTGCGCAACGTCGTGATCCACGAAGCCACCCCGCGCGGCCCGGTGACCGGCGACGTACTCCTGGCCGTCGGTGCCGCGTCGTTCGAGGAAGCGATGCGGTGGGCCGCTTCGGCGCACGCGGTCGTGACGTTGCTGCGCGGCCCGGCGGACCCGGCCACAGTCCACGGCGAAGGCGAGGTGGGCGCGGTGCTGCTGGTCGACGAGGCGCTGTCCTGGAGCGAGTTGGCCGCGGTGGTCTACGGGCTGGTGTTGGAGGGTCGCGAGACCGAGGCCGGGCGCGGCCCGACCGATCTGTTCGCCCTCACCGACAGCCTGGCCGACGCGATCGGTGGTGCCGTGGTCATCCACGACCGGCTGATGCAGGTGCTGGCGTACTCCCGACAGCAGCAGCACGCCGATTCCGCGCGGGTGCAGACCATCCTGGCCCGGCAGACCCCGGAGCGGCTACGGGCCTTCTACGAAGCCGACGGCGTCTTCACGCACCTGGCGGTCTCCGACGAACCGCTGTTCATTCCCGAGGATGCCGAGCACGGCGTGACGGGCCGCATGGTGGTGGCCGTGCGTTCCGGCCGCGAACTGATGGGGTCGGTGTGGGTGGCGTGTTCTCTACCGCTGGACGGGGCCGCACGCGTTGCCCTGGTCGACAGCGCCCACACGGTGGCCGTCCATCTGCTGCGGTCGCGTGCAAGTGCCGACCTCGAGCGCCAGGTGGAGTCCGAGCTGGTGATCCGGCTGTTGGAGAGCACCGCCGACGCGGCCACCGTGATCAGCCGGCTGGGGTTGCCGCGCTGTCCCCTGCGGGTGATCGCGCTCCAGGCGTGCATCGGTGCGGACCGCGATGCCGTGCTGCTGCTGGCGTTCGAGCGTGCCACGGCGGGATTCGGCTGGTCACGACCGGGCCGCAGTGCGCTGGTAGGCAGCACCGTCTACACGTTGCTGCCGGGCGACGAGCCGGAAGCCGCCCAGCAATGGGTCGCCGGGCTGCGGGCCGCGCTTCCCGAAGGAGTGACAGTGGTGGCCGGCATCAGTGGCGCCGCCGAGCCCGCCGATCTTGCCGCCGCCCGGCAGGAAGCCGACGAGTGCCTGGCGCTACACGAGGCCTCTGCCCTGTCCACCATCCCGGTTTACGACCAATGCTGGGACGACATACTGCTGCAGCGGCTGCGCACCGCGTCGCGTTCCGGCCGGCTGCCCGGCCGGGGTCCCGTCGCGGAGCTGCGCCGCCACGACGACGCCACCGGAACCGACTACGTGGCGACGCTGCGGGCATGGTTGGCGGCCCAGGGTGACCCGGCCGCCGCCGGCGAGCGCCTGGGAGTGCACGAGAACACCGTGCGGTACCGGATGCGCAAGATGGCCGAGGTCACCGACCTGGCGTTGGACGACGCCGACAAGAGGCTCGCGATGATGATCCAACTCGCGGCGACCGACCTCGGCTGACGCTTTTCGTCCTGTCGGGCCGCGACAACGCGAGCTGGCGCGGTTGTGCGGCTGGGTCAATGCTCACCAGGGCTGTTCGGGGAATCCTGGTATTACGGCCGAAGTTTCGCGGCCCACCGACAGGAGACCACCGATGACCCGCCAGCATACCGATCCGCGGCAGCGGTCGGATGACAGCGCCGCGATGGAAACCTTCACCCTGCAGGCGCCGCACTGGTTGTTCGTGCTGTTCAACCGCAACCCGCTGATTCGCAGGAGCGATCGGCTCGAAGCCCTCGTGGCGGTGCTGACCGTCGTGCTGGCGCTGCTGGCGATTCCGGTGGCAGGCGCCATCGGTACGGCGGTCTATGACTCACGTAGCCAGTTCCACGCCGCGCAGGCGCAGCAGCGGACCGAGGTCACCGCGACCGTGATCGACATGCCCGCGCGCAGCGATCTCACCCAGGTGCACGCCCGATGGTTCGCGGCCGGGGCCGAACACACCGGCGTCGTGCAGGCGCGCACGGCACCGGAACCGGGCGAGACGATCGAGATCTCGGTGAATCCGGACGGCACCTACGCGGGTGGGCCGCCGATGTCCGCCGCGCGTGAGGCGGTGTTCGTGGCCTTGGCGGTCTGGCTGAATGCGACGGTCGTCGCGGCGCTGATCTTCGTCGGCGCTCGAAAACTGCTCACCCGATCTCGCCACGACAACTGGCGACCTGAACTGGCGGACGTGACCGGCGAAGGCCGCGGGCACGTCAGCCGATCCTGACCAGCCAGGGATCTCCGGACCGGGCCCGGCAACGGGCTACCCCAGTCGCCGGGGGCGGTTGCTGAACTCTGCCCGCCCCTGGCGACGACATTCTCCAACTGAAGGGAAACGAAAATGACTCTCGCACAAGATGTTTCGCCCGCCTCGGGTGATGTCGCGAAGAGCGGAATGGTGCTGACCATTCGCTACGACGCGTCCGGTGAAACCGAAACCTTTTTGCTGGGCCGGCGTTTCGGCAAGAACGCCGACATCCCGGTCTACTCGACCCTGTCTCCGCTGGGTCACGCAATCGCCGGCGCACGTCCCGGCGAACAGCGCGTCTACGTGATGCCGCACGAGCGGCGCCCGGTCCACATCACCCTGTTGCGGGCCGTGCCGTACCAACAGCATTCGAAAGGATGGAACTGAACATGACCACCGCGCAACGGGTGTGGATCTCCAAGCACGCCTACGACCGCCTGCAGAAGGAGCTGGCCGCGCTACGTGAGTCGCGCATCGACGCCGACACCGACGGCGGCAGCGCGGAAGCCCACGCCGACGAACAGCAGCGGCAGACGCGTATCCAGCAGATCCACGACCTGCTCACCGATGTCACCGTGGGACAGGATCCCCCCGACGACGGAATCGCCGAACCGGGCATGGTGCTGACCGTCCGATTCGACGACACCGGTTCGGTCGAGACGTTCCTGCTGGGGGTGCGCAGCGCCGAACACGGCGACATCGAGGTCTACTCCAATCAGGCACCGCTGGGCGCCGCCCTCGAAGGCGCCCGCCCCGGGGAACGGCGCACCTATCGACTGCCCAACGGCACCGAAGTGACCGTCACATTGCTCAACGCGGTGCCCTACGGCATCCACATCGCAGCCGGAAAGGAAGAGAAGTGACCACCCGACGCCGTATCGCGGTGCTACTCGGAAGCGTCCTCGCCGCCGTCGCGCTGGCCTTCACGCTCGTCCAACCGGCGCGCGCCCACACCACCCCGGTGGCGACCGAGGCGCCACCGAACCTGCCACCGCTGATCACGTACTACGGCGCGATCGCCTACAGCCACGACGGCTCCAACGGCACCGCACGCCGTCACCTGTCCAAACTCGGCGCGCAGCAGCAAGCTCTGGAACGGTGCGGGGCCGGCAACTGCACAGTGGTCAGCACCTTCACCCGCTGCGGCGCGGTGGCCCACGACGGCACCACGTATCACGGCGGCATCGGCCTCAACCGCCCTATGGCCGAAGCCCATGCTCTGGACCGGCTCGGGGGTGGCTGGGTCGTCGACTGGGCCTGTAACTAAACCCGGTCCCAGACCCGGTGTTCGCCGAGACTCTCGATGAGCGACTCGACCAGGGCCGCCGGGTCCGAGCCGGCGAACACCCCGGCCGCTTCGGTCGGAACCCCTGCCAAAGCAACCAGATCGGCGCCTTGCGGCAGCACCGCGAGCGCCTTCTGGTGCCGATAGGCCTCGTCCACCATGATCCGCGCTTTCGCCAGGGTCGGTGATCCCGCGACGACGACGGCGTCGAACTCCACCGAACGCCCAGTGTCATAGGTGCGCGAAATGGGCACGCTGGGGCCGTCATGTTCGAGAGTCCCACCGTGGGGGGCCACCACGAGCGGAATCAATTTCGCCGCGACGACGGCGCCCAGCGCTGCCGCGACGTCACCGATGTCAGAGTCTGCACCGGTGATGATGCCGATCTGGCGTCCTTGGACGGGCCAACGTTGACCGACCTGCGCCACCGCGGGACTGGTCAGCGCGGGCTCGACGGGCGCAGCGGTCGGGCCCGGCGCCTCGAGTCCCAGACCGGCGGCGACCGTTTCGCACAGTTGCGCATCGACGTTCGCCAGTACCCCGAGGTAGCGCTGCTTGATCACCTTCTCGTAGCACTTGCCGAGTTCGAAGATGTACGCATCGGCCACATGTTCCTGTTCGACCGGCGTCAGACTGCGGTAGAACATCGTGGCCTGGGTGAAGTGATCCTCGAACGACGCAGGGACGGCACGAGTCTTCGTCGACTCCGGGACAACGGTAGGCACATCTATCAGGGCGCCGCTCGTCACGCCGGCCAGGAACGGGCAGCCGCCGTCGAGCGAGTTGGGGCGGTAGGGCGCAACGCCGGGATGCACGCCGTCCTGATGGAATCCGTCCCGCAACATGTCGTTGACCGGCGCGTGCGGACGGTTGATCGGGATCTGGGCGAAATTGGGTCCCGCCAGCCTCGAAAGTTGGGTGTCGAGGTAGGAGAACAGCCTCGCCTGCAACAGCGGGTCGTCGGTGACGTCGATACCGGGCACCAGATGCCCCGGATGGAAGGCCACCTGCTCGGTCTCGGCGAAGAAGTTGGTCACGTTGCGGTTGAGCTCAAATGTGCCGATCACCTGCACCGGGGCCACTTCCTCCGGCACCAGCTTGGTCGCGTCGAGCAGATCGATGCCCTCGAACATCTGCTCGGGGTTGTCCGGGAACACCTGCACCCCGAGGTCCCACTCGGGATAGGCGCCCTTTTCGATGTTGTCGGCGAGGTCGCGGCGGTGGAAATCGGGGTCCACCCCGGCGGCGAGTTGGGCCTCTTCCCACATCAATGAATGCACACCCAGGCGCGGCTTCATATGGAACTTCACCAGTGACGTCCGGCCGTCTTCGGCTATCAGGCGGAAGGTGTTGACGCCGAAGCCCTCCATCATCCGGTACGAGCGCGGGATCGCGCGGTCAGACATCTGCCAGATGGTGTGATGGGTGGCTTCGGTATGCAGACCGACGAAGTCCCAGAAGGTGTCGTGCGCCGATTGTTCCTGCGGGATTCCCCGGTCCGGGTGGGGCTTGGCCGCGTGGATGATGTCGGGGAACTTGATCCCTTCCTGAATGAAGAACACCGGGATGTTGTTGCCGACCAGATCCCAGGTGCCCTCGCCGGTGTAGAACTTGATCGCGAACCCGCGGGTATCGCGCAGGGTGTCAGGTGCGCCGAGCGATCCGGTGACGGTGGAGAAGCGGATGAAGATGTCGGTCTCGACGCCGGATTTGAGGAAGTGCGCTCTGCAAATCTGTTCGGCTGCGCCGTTGGCACGGAACACGCCGTGCGCGGCCGAGCCGCGCGCATGCACCACTCGTTCCGGGATGCGCTCGTGGTCGAAGTGCATGATCTTCTCGCGCAAATGGTGATCCTGCAGGAGCGTCGGCCCGCGTGGACCCGCCTTCAGCGCGTGATC
Source organism: Mycobacterium sp. NGS22 (assembly GCF_059813095.1). Lineage (NCBI taxonomy): Bacteria > Bacillati > Actinomycetota > Actinomycetes > Mycobacteriales > Mycobacteriaceae > Mycobacterium > Mycobacterium sp. NGS22. Next base: position 91,638 of record NZ_JCALDY010000013.1, on the reverse strand, counting down.
GGTGTTGGACAACCGCGCCCCTTGGGCGGTGGTGAGGTACTCCCCTTGTTGTCCGCGCGCCGTCGGTGGGCCTGCCACAGGAGTGCCGGTGCCGGTGGCCAGCGTCGGCGAGGCCTGATCGGGCTTCGGCGGCAACGGGTCGCGAGGGTCGGTCGGTTCGTTTAACGACGGCTCCTGGGCACCGGGCGCGCCGGGTACATAGTCGGGCGGCTGCCCCGCCAAACCGGCGACCTCCTTGACCTTTTCTTTGACATCGTCGACGACGTCTTTGATGGTCTCCTTGGGTCCGCGACTGTCGGCCATCGTCACTCCTGGTCACTGCCCGGCATTCCGGTGAATGTCACTATGGGCGGTGCAGATACCCGAAACCTCGGCCTGCAAACGGCTCCAGCGTCGCGGGTTGAAGACGGCCGGACGTCGTTCCCGATCGAACCTCGCGTCGCGCGCCCGGAACCGGCGAATTAGTCTGCGCGCCAACGGTTCCCACGAAAAAGCCCGGCTCCACCGTGGGAGCCGGGCTTTCTCGTACCCAGGACTAGAAGTCCATACCGCCCATGCCACCGGTCGGGTCGCCCGCCGGAGCGGCCGCCTTCTCCGGCTTGTCGGCGACGACGGCCTCGGTGGTCAGGAACAGACCCGCGATGGACGCCGCGTTCTGCAGCGCGGAACGGGTCACCTTGACCGGGTCGGCGACGCCGGCCTTGAGCAGGTCCTCGTACTCACCGGTGGCGGCGTTCAGGCCGGTCCCGGCGTCGGAGTTGCGGACCTTCTCGGCCACCACACCGGGCTCCAGCCCGGAGTTGAAAGCGATCTGCTTCAGCGGAGCCTCGAGCGCGACGCGCACGATGTTGGCACCGGTCGCCTCGTCACCCTTGAGGTCCAGCTCGGCCAGGGCCGGAGCCGCCTGCAGCAGGGCCACGCCACCGCCGGCGACGATGCCCTCCTCGACGGCCGCCTTGGCGTTGCGGACGGCGTCCTCGATGCGGTGCTTGCGCTCCTTGAGCTCCACCTCGGTGGCAGCCCCGGCCTTGATCACCGCAACACCGCCGGCCAGCTTGGCCAGGCGCTCCTGCAGCTTCTCCCGGTCGTAGTCGGAGTCGCTGTTCTCGATCTCGGCGCGGATCTGGGCCACCCGGCCGGCGATGGCGTCGGAGTCACCGGCGCCCTCGACGATGGTGGTCTCGTCCTTGGTGATGACGACCTTGCGGGCCTTGCCCAGCAGCGAGATGTCGGCGTTCTCCAGGTTCAGGCCGACCTCTTCGCTGATGACCTGACCACCGGTGAGGATGGCCATGTCCTGCAGCATCGCCTTGCGGCGGTCACCGAAGCCCGGGGCCTTGACGGCGACGGACTTGAAGGTGCCACGGATCTTGTTGACGACCAGGGTGGACAGCGCCTCGCCCTCGACGTCCTCGGCGATGATCAGCAGCGGCTTGCCGCCCTGGATCACCTTCTCCAGCAACGGAAGCAGGTCCTTGACGGTTGAGACCTTGCTGGAAACCAGCAGGATGTAGGGGTCCTCCAGGACCGCTTCCTGACGCTCGGCGTCGGTGACGAAGTAGCCCGAGATGTAGCCCTTGTCGAACCGCATGCCCTCGGTGAGCTCGAGCTGCAGGCCGAAGGTGTTGGACTCCTCGACGGTGATGACGCCCTCGTTGCCGACCTTGTCCATCGCCTCGGCGATCAGGTCGCCGATCGACTGGTCGCCCGCGGAGATGCCCGCGGTGGCCGCGATCTGCTCCTTGGTCTCGACGTCCTTGGCTGAGTCGAGCAGGGTCTGGGTGACCTTCTCGACGGCCTTCTCGATGCCGCGCTTCAGACCCAGCGGGTTGGCGCCGGCGGCAACGTTGCGCAGGCCCTCCTTGACCAGCGCCTGCGCCAGCACGGTGGCCGTGGTGGTGCCGTCACCGGCGACGTCGTCGGTCTTCTTGGCGACTTCCTTGACCAGCTCGGCGCCGATCTTCTCGTACGGGTCCTCCAGCTCGATCTCCTTGGCGATGGACACACCATCGTTGGTGATCGTGGGAGCGCCCCACTTCTTCTCCAGGACGACGTTGCGGCCCTTGGGGCCCAACGTCACCTTTACCGCGTCGGCGAGGCTGTTCAGGCCCCGCTCGAGGCCGCGACGGGCCTCTTCGTCATACGCAATTGTCTTGGCCATTGCGAAGTGATTCCTCCGGATTGGGGATGGCTACGTTCGGGCCGGGCGCAGTGCCCGCGACGGACGGCTGGGGTTGCTCCCCGCTGACGCGGACCCCTGGCCTCACCGTCCCGACCTAGCACTCGCCGGTCGCGAGTGCCAACGTCATTCTTAGCACTCGCCTATGCCGAGTGCAAGAAAATGACGGGCGGTCGCGTCTCGGACTCGATGTCGGTCTGGGTATGTTCGGGGCCATGGCTTCCGACGGCAACAACGACCGCAACTGGGCCGCCGCCGACATCCCCGACCAGACCGGGCGCACCGTCGTCGTCACCGGCGCCAATACCGGTCTGGGCTACCACACCGCCGCGGCACTCGCGTCCCGCGGCGCGCACGTGGTGCTGGCGGTACGCAACCTGGAGAAGGGCAACGCCGCGCTGGCCGGCATCGTGGCCGGCAATCCCGGGGCGGACGTCACGCTGGCCGAACTCGACCTCGCCTCACTGGACTCGGTGCGCCGGTCCGCCGGGAAGTTGCGGGACAGCTACCCGCGGATCGACCTGCTGATCAACAACGCCGGGGTGATGTGGACACCCAAAGGAGTCACCGCCGACGGTTTCGAGCTGCAGTTCGGCACCAACCACCTCGGGCACTTCGCGTTCACCGGACTGCTGCTCGACCACCTGCTGTCGGTGCGCGGTTCCCGGGTGGTGACGGTCAGCAGCCTCGGTCACCGGATGCGGGCGGCGATCCATTTCGACGACCTGCAGTGGGAACGCAGCTACAGCCGCGTCGGCGCCTACGGACAGTCCAAGCTGGCCAACCTGCTGTTCACCTACGAACTGCAACGCCGGCTGGCCGCGGCGTCGGTGCCGACCGTAGCGGTCGCGGCACACCCCGGCGGGTCGGCGACCGAGCTGGCCCGCAACGTCCCGTGGTATCTGCAGCCGCTGCTGGTCCTGGGTCCGGTGTTGTTCCAGAGCGCCGAGAACGGCGCACTGCCGACGCTGCGGGCCGCCACCGACCCGGCGGTCGAGGGTGGGCAGTACTACGGCCCGGCCGGCTTCGCCGAGCAGCGCGGCCACCCGAAGCTCGTCCAGTCCAGCGCCCAGTCCCACGACCAGGATCTGCAGCGCCGGCTCTGGGCGGTCTCCGAAGAGCTCACCGGTGTCACGTTCCCGGTCTGAAATGCGCTCGGTCACCGAACATCAACGCATCGTGGCGGAGCTGATCCGGCCCCGACCCGCGGTCTCGGTTCCGCTAGCCGACGCGCTGGGGCTGGTGCTGGCCGCCGACGTGGTGGCGCCGCTGTCGCTGCCGGTGTTCGACAACTCCGCCATGGACGGCTACGCGGTGCGGGCCGAAGACACTGCCACCGCGACATCTGAACATCCGGTGGCGCTGCCGGTCGCCGAGGACATCCCGGCCGGGCGCACCGACGCGTTGGTGCTGGGGCCCGGCACCGCGCACCGGATCATGACCGGGGCACCGCTGCCCGCCGGAGCGACGGGCATCGTGCCGGTCGAGGACACCGACGGCGGCGTCGCATCGGTGCAGATCCGGCGGCCCGCCACACCCGGCAGACACATCCGCCGCGCCGGCGAAGACGTCGCCGCCGGAACCACCGTGCTGCAGGCCGGCCAGGTGGTGACCCCGGCCGCGCTCGGTCTGGTGGCGGCGCTGGGACTGGCCGAAGTGACGGTGACGCCGCGGCAACGGGTGCTGGTGATCTCCACCGGGTCGGAGTTGGTGCCGCCCGGTGCTGCCCTGCAACCCGGACAGATCTACGAGTCGAACGCGGTCATGCTGGCCGCCGCCGTGCGGGAGGCCGGCGCCGACGTGGTCAGCACCGAGACCGCCGGCGACGACGTCGCGCAGTTCAGTGCGGTGCTGGATCGCCACGCCGGGAACGCCGATCTGATCGTCACCAGCGGCGGTGTCAGCGCCGGCGCCTACGAGGTGGTCAAGGACGCGTTCGGGCGCGACGGCGACCAGGGTGTCGAGTTCGTCAAGGTGGCGATGCAGCCCGGCATGCCGCAGGGTGCCGGGCGGGTGGCCGGCACCACGATCGTCACGCTGCCCGGCAACCCGGTCAGCGCGCTGGTGTCGTTCGAGGTGTTCATCCGGCCGGCGTTGCGCGCGGCGACGGGCTTACCGGATCCGCTTCGCCCGCGCCGCGCCGCGGTCCTCACCGAGACCGTCACCTCACCGCGCGGCAAACGCCAATTCCGGCGCGCGGTGCTGGAGGGCGCGCAGGTCACCAGTTACGGTCCGCCGGCCTCGCACCACCTGCGCTGGCTGGCCACGGCCAACGGCCTGCTGGACATCCCGGAGGACGTGGTCGAAGTGCCTGCCGGCACCGAAGTGCAGGTCTGGGATCTGAGTTAGGCCGTCGAGCCGACCGGGTCCCGGTGGAACTCGTCGGCGACCTGGAAGGCCGTGGTCCCGGCGATCGCCAGCGCGGCCACCGTCAGCACGACCGGAATGGTGACCAGCGCAGCCGACAACCCCCACCACTGCGCCAGATGCCCGATCAACGGCGGCCCCAGCAGGTTGCCCACCCACCCGGTCGCGGCCACCAGTGCGATCGCCGACCCGCCGTTGCCGGCCGAATAGGCCGCGCTCAACGCCGTCGGCACCAACAACGCCACCCCGGCACCCAGGCAGGCGAAGCCCAGCACGCTGATCACCGGGTCGGCCGTCGCCAGCGTCACGCACATGGCGAGCGCGGCGAACACGGCCAGCGCCGGCAGCAACCGCCGGGCCGGGAGCCGCGAATGCAACCGGAGGGCGCCCAACCGCATCACCACCATCGCCAACGTGTAGGCCGCGTAGCTCAGCGCCGACAAGCCGGGACCGGCGCCCACGACGTCGTGCAGGTAGTTGGCTGACCAGTCGGTGGCGGCGCCCTCGCACAGGAAGGACGCGAACGCCACCGCCGCAAGCAGCGCCACGGTCTTGGTGAGCCGCGCCCGGCGGGGTTGCTGGCCGTCCTGGCAGGCGACGACGGCCGCGTCGGGGAAGAGGCGACGCGTGAACGGTCCCACCACCAGCAGCACGGCCAGTCCCAGCACGATCAGCTGCGGACCCAAACCGATACCGGCGCTGACGCAGAACGCGCCGATCACCGCTCCCAGCAGCGCGCCGACACTCCACATCCCGTGGAAGCGGGACATGATCGGCGCGCGCGCCAGCCGCTCCACCGTCCCGGCCTGGGTGTTCATTGCGACGTCCAGCCCGCCCTGGAAGGTCCCCCACAGCGCCAGCGTCACGAACAACCACGGCCCGGACGTCGCCAGCCCCACCGTCATGCCGGCCAGCGCGTAGCCGACCACCATCACCGGCACCAACCGCTGGCTGCCCCACCGGGGCAACGCCCAATGGCTGAACACCGTGGCCAGCACCGAACCCAGCGGCGCACCGAACAGGGCAGTGCCCAGCGCCGCGTCGGAGAGCCCCAGATCGTGCTTGACCTGCGGGATGTGCGCAGCCCACGACGAGAACACCACAGCGTGCGCGATGAACGTTGCGGTGACACCGACCTTCGCGCGGTGCAATCGGGACGCGCGCGGATCATCCGTCGAAATCAGGGGGACTCCTCGAAGAAGGCTCGTGAATTCAAAGCGTTCCCGTTCCGGAGCCGAACGAACCGCGATGCCCGCGCGCCCTTCCGTAAGATGACCCGCGTGGCAAGACGCCCTGGCTCCGCCGACGGTCCCGCACACCTGCTCGAGTTGGTGCGCGACACCATTCCGCCGATCCACCCCGCCGGGCTGCCGTTCGTCGCGACCGGGCTGGCCGTGGCGGCGTCCGGATACCGGCACCGGTGGCTGCGCCGCACGGGGCTGCTGGCGGCCGGGGCCTGCGCGGGCTTCTTCCGGCACCCGTCCCGGGTGCCACCGACCCGGGACGGTGTCGTCGTCGCACCCGCCGACGGCACGGTCGCCCTGGTCGAGCACGCCCTCCCGCCCGCCGAACTGAGCATGGGTGACACTCCGCTGCCGCGGGTCAGCATCTTCCTGTCCATCCTGGACGTGCACGTGCAACGGGTCCCGATCAGCGGTGAGGTGATCGCCGTCCAGCACCGCCCCGGACGGTTCCTGTCCGCGGATCTCCCCGAGGCCAGCGAGGCCAACGAACGCACCAGCGTGCGGATTCGCACGGCCCAGGGCGCCGAGATCGTGGTGGTGCAGATCGCCGGGCTGGTCGCGCGGCGCATCGTGTGCAACGCCCACGTCGGCGACAAACTCGATATCGGCGAGACCTATGGGCTCATCCGGTTCGGCTCGCGGCTGGACACCTATCTGCCGCCGGGCGCCGAACCGCTGGTGCGGGTCGGCCAGCGCGCCACCGGCGGCGAGACCGTGCTGGCTGTGCTGGCATGATCAAGCCCCGCGTCCGGCGCAGCGAAGCCCTGCATCTGCTGCCCAGCGCGATGACGGTGCTGTCCATCTGCGCGGGCCTGACCTCCATCAAGTTCGCCCTCGACGACAACCCGATACCGGCGATGGCCCTTATCGCGGTGGCCGCCATCCTCGACGCCCTGGACGGCCGGGTGGCCCGCATCTTGGACGCTCAATCCCGGATGGGCGCGGAGATCGACTCGCTGGCCGACGCGGTGAATTTCGGGGTGGCGCCCGCACTGGTGGTCTACGTGACGCTGCTGGCGAAGTTCCCGATCGGGTGGCCGGTGGTGCTGCTCTACGCGGTGTGCGTGGTGCTGCGCCTGGCGCGCTACAACGCGCAGTTGGACGACGGCACCCTGCCCCCCTATGCGAAGGAATTCTTCGTCGGCATGCCGGCACCGGCGGGCGCGGTGTCCATGATCGGCACCATCGGCCTCAAGCTGCAGTTCGAACATGACGGCTGGTGGTCCAACCAGTGGGTGCTGGCCGCCTGGATCACCGGGACGTCGCTGCTGATGGTCAGCGCGATCCCGATGAAGAAGGTGCACACCTTCGCCGTCTCGCCGAATCAGGCGGTGCTGGTGCTGGCGGTGGTGGCGCTGGTCGCGGCGGCCGCGGTGGTGTTCCCCTACATCCTGATCTGGGTGATCATCGTCTCCTACGTGTGCCACATCCCGTTCGCGGTGCGCAGCAAGCGCTGGCTGGCCAAACACCCCGAGGTCTGGGACGACAAACCCAAGCAGTGGCGGGCGGCGCAGCGTGCGACCCGCCGGGCACAGCCGAACCGCCGGTCGATGGCGCGGCTCGGGTTGCGCAAGCCGGGCAGGTGAGTTGAACAGTCCCAGGACGCAGCTCGCGCTCACGGCGCGGCTGAACACGGCTGCTGTCGACTCGCGCCGCGGCGTGGTCCGGTTGCATCCCAGCGCGATCGCCGCGCTGGGCATCCGAGAATGGGATGCGGTGTCGCTGACCGGATCCCGGACCACCGCGGCCGTCGCGGGCATGGCCTCCGGCGACATTCCCGTCGGCACCGTGCTGCTCGACGACGTCACGCTGTCCAATGCCGGGCTGCGCGAGGGCATCGAGGTGATCGTCGGCGCGGTCGTCGTCTACGGCGCCCGGACCGTGACGCTGAGCGGTTCGACACTGGCCACCCAGTCGCTGTCGTCGGCGACGCTGCGCCAAGCCCTGCTGGGCAAGGTGATGACGGTCGGAGACGCGGTATCGCTGTTGCCGCGGGACCTGGGCCCGGGCACCTCGACCTCGGCGGCCACCCAGGCACTGGCCTCCTCGGTCGGGATCAGCTGGACCTCCGAGCTGCTGACCGTCACCGGCGTCGACCCGGACGGGCCGGTCAGCGTCCAGCCCAACACGTTGGTCACCTGGGGGACGCTGCAGGCGCACCGCGCATCGGGGGTGGAACCGGCCACGGTGGTCGGCCCGGATATCCAGGTCGAGGAGCTCAAGGGCGCCCAGCCCCAGGCCGCCAAGCTGACCGAATGGCTCAAATTGGCCCTCGACGAGCCGCACCTGCTCAAGACCCTGGGCGCGGGCACCAATCTGGGTGTGCTGGTGTCCGGACCGGCCGGCGTGGGCAAGGTGACGCTGGTGCGCGCGGTGTGCGCCGGCCGGCGGCTGGTGGAAGTGGACGGCCCGGAGGTCGGCGCCCTGGCGGCCCAGGACCGGTTGCAGTCGGTCGCTGCGGCGGTGACGGCAGTGCGCGACGGCGGCGGCGTGCTGCTGATCACCGACGTCGATGCGTTGCTGCCGGAGACGGCCGAGCCGGTGGCCGCGCTGATCCTGGCCGAGCTGCGCACCGCGGTGGCCACCGACGGCGTCGCGTTGATCGCCACCTCCGCGCGCCCCGACCAGGTGGACCCGCGGCTGCGCTCGCCGGAACTGTGCGACCGCGAGCTGAGTCTGCCGCTGCCCGACACCGGCACCCGCAAAGCACTGCTGGAAGCACTGCTCAAAGAGGTGCCCACCGGTGACCTCGACTGTGACGAGATCGCCAGCCGCACACCGGGTTTCGTGGTGGCCGACCTGGCCGCACTGACGCGCGAGGCGGCACTGCGGGCGGCGGCGCGGGCCAGCGCCGACGGCGCGCCACCGAAGTTGAGCCAGCAGGACCTGCTCGGGGCGCTGACCGTCATCCGCCCGCTGTCCCGCTCGGCAAGCGAGGAAGTGAGCGTCGGCAGCGTGACGCTCGCCGACGTGGGCGACATGGCAGAGGCCAAGCAGGCATTGACCGAAGCGGTGCTGTGGCCGTTGCAGCACCCGGACACCTTTGCCCGGCTGGGCGTGGACCCGCCGCGCGGGGTGTTGCTGTACGGTCCCCCGGGTTGCGGCAAGACGTTCGTGGTGCGCGCGCTGGCCAGCACCGGGCAGCTCAGCGTGCACGCGGTCAAGGGGTCCGAGCTGATGGACAAATGGGTGGGGTCGTCGGAGAAGGCGGTCCGCGAATTATTCCGTAAGGCAAGGGATTCCGCGCCGTCGCTGGTGTTCCTCGACGAGGTGGACGCGCTGGCACCGCGGCGCGGTCAGAGCTTCGACTCCGGCGTCACCGACCGGGTGGTGGCCGCGCTGCTGACCGAGCTGGACGGCATCGACCCGTTGCGCGACGTCGTCGTGCTGGGCGCAACCAACCGTCCGGACCTGATCGACCCGGCACTGCTGCGGCCCGGGCGGCTGGAGCGGCGGGTGTTCGTCGAACCGCCCGACGCCGAGGCCCGCCGCGAAATCCTGCGCACCGCAGGCAAATCGGTCCCGCTGAGCTCCGACGTCGACCTGGACGCGGTGGCCGCCGAACTGGACGGGTACAGCGCCGCCGACTGCGTGGCCCTGTTGCGCGAAGCCGCTCTGACCGCGATGCGACGCTCCATCGACGCCGCCGACGTCACCGCCGCCGACCTGGCCGCCGCGCGCGAAAATGTGCGTCCGTCGCTGGACCCGCTGCAGGTGGAATCGCTGCGCGCGTTCGCCGAGGCCGGCTAGCCCGATTTCGCGCCGTCACTCCGACAGCTGGAACTCGATCATCGCGGTCACCGAGTCCACCGCTTCCAGCAGCGCGGCCAACCGATCGGCGCCCGAGGGCGCGGCCAACACCGCGTACCGGTCGGCCGGACCCATCGGGACGCGAGCCGCCAACGCGTACAACAGCTTTGCGTTGTCTCGTGGCGCGTCGCCGGGGTAGTCGAACAGCTCGTCGCGGTCCGGCACCTGCACTCCCCGCGCCGCGGCCACCCGATCGAACAGCGCCAGCACCCGGTCCTCGATGTCCCGGACCTGCGCGGCGGTCACCGGCAGCCCCGGTTCGTCGGGCCAAATCTCTACGCGGGCACGGGGATACGGATCATCGGGCAGCCACTCGCGCACCCGGATCCGTTCCCCGATCCGGCAGCGCAATGCGTACCGGCCCGAACCGCCGGCCACGTAATCGGTGATCCTGGCCAGGGTCCCGATGTCGCTGCGCGCATCGCCGCCACCGACCTCGCGGCCGCGGGAGATCAGCACCACGCCGAAGCGGGGATTCTCACTTTCCATGCAGTCACGTACCAGCGCGGAGTACCTCGGCTCGAAGATGCGCAGCGGCAGGATCTCGTCCGGTAGCAAGGCCGACTCGAGCGGAAACATCGGCATCTCGACCGGCTCACGATCCATCGCGCCTCACCCCCACCTCAGCATAGGCCGACGCCGTTCCCGGTCGCCCAACGTGTAACCACTGTCAAAATCAGGCCGAAATTTCGCAGCAGCGACACGCTCGGCGAACGTGCGAGTCCCGGCCGGCCACCGCCGGAGACTAGATCTCCAGTTCCGCCACCAGGGCGTCGACCACCGAGCGCAGGTCACCGTCGTGCTCTTCGGCCACCCGCCGCTGTCGCTGATACGACGCGCCGAGGCGCGGGATGTCGGCCACCGCGGCCAACTCTTCGGTGCAACGCAGTGACCTGGCGATCGGTTCGAGACGGGTCAGCACGTCGTCGAGGTCTTCGGTGACCAGCCGTTCGTTGCTGTCGGCATCCAGGATGATCACCGCGTCCAGGCCGTACCGGGCCGCGCGCCACTTGTTCTCCTGGACGTGCCAGGGCGGCATGCTCGCCAACGGCTCGTCGGCCTCCAGGCGGCGGTCCAAATCGACGATCAGGCAGTGCGTCAGCGCGACCAGTGCGCCCAACTCGCGCAGGTTGGACACGCCGTCGCAGATGCGCACCTCGATGGTGCCCAGATGCGGGGAAGGCCTTATGTCCCAACGGACTTCGTCGACGTGGTCGATGATGCCGGTCTTCTTCTGGTCGTAGACGAAGCCTTCGAACTCCTTCCAGGTCTGGAATTGGAACGGCAACCCCGCGGTCGGCAACTGCTGGAACATCATCGACCGGTTGCTCGCGTACCCGGTGTCCACGCCGCCCCACCACGGCGACGACGCCGACAACGCCAGCAGATGCGGGTACTGGTTGAGCAGCGACGAGATGATCGGCATCACCTTGTTCGGCGACGAAATCCCCACGTGCACATGCACACCCCAGATCAGCATCTGCCGCCCCCACCATTGGGTGCGTTTGATCAGCTCGGCGTAACGCGGTGCGTCGGTGAGCTTCTGACTCGACCACTGCGCGAAAGGATGGGTGCCCGCGCAGAACAACTCCATCCCGCGGTCGCGGACGATGCGCCGCGCCGGACCCAGCGTCTCGCGCAGATCCTGCATTGCCGCGGGGGCGTTTTCACAGATGCCGCTGACGATCTCGACGGTGTTGCGCAGCAATTCCTTGTGCACACGCGGGTTTTCGCCGATTTCGGCGATCACCGCGGTGGCCTCGTTGCTCAGATCCCGGGTCTCGGCGTCGACGAGGGCGAACTCCCATTCCACGCCCACCGTGGGCCGGGGCGAACGGGCGAAGTCGATCCGGTTGCGCGCCCGGCTGCGAGGCAGGCTAGCCGGCTCCGATGACACCGCACGCAACCCGCTTGCCGGCGTCACCGGTTTTCATCGTGGTCTCGTCGGGACCCGGTTGGCCGTTGACCTGGTAGCGGTTCGGGATGTTCATGAAGTTGTCCGGACCCTCGTGGATGATGATCGACGTCTTGCTGCCGGCGAGCAGGTCGTCCATGGTGAAGCCGTCGGTGGTGGTCACCAGCATCGCCGCGCCGTTCTTGCGCACCTGCAGCGACGTCAGGTCCCCGCTGGCGTGGCCGGTCGAGCCGGGCGCCGAAAAGTGCCCGCCGGCAGACATGAAGTCGCCGGTTTCCCCGCCGTCTGGGGCTTGCGAATTCGCTTCGCACTTGCCGACTTTGTGGATGTGCATGCCATGAAAGCCCGGTGCGAGCCCGCTGCTGCTGGTGGCCGTGACCGTCACGGTCGCATAGCCGTTGGCGAAGTCGAATTTAGCGGTGGCGATCTCCGCGCCGGTGGGGCCTTTGAGCACGGTGGTGATGGTCTGCCCGGACGGCGGCGCCTCGGAGGTGGCCGGCGCCGACTCGGCATGCCCGGAGGTCGACGGCGCGGGGGATCCGGTCCAGACCGACGGGGTGGTACCGGGTGTCGTCGACGGTTGCTGGGGCGACGAGCACGCGCTTACCAGCGCGACACAAGCGGCCGCGGACAGGACTGACATGGCGACTGTGGGACCGGCGAGCTTAGGCATAGCCGTGAGCCTAGCCTGGCAATGATCCGAACTCAGCCTCAACCCGTCACCAAAACGATGACGCCCGGCGGCAGCTCGGAAAGTTCGGGCGTGCGCTTTTCCACCGGCGCCGCCAACTTCTTGCCCACGGCGTCGGCGGTCGCCTTTTCGCTCTCTTCGCCGTAATAGACGGTCGTCACTGCGACATCGGCGGCGGTGAAGTTGGTGACGTCGGCCACTTTGAAACCGGCCGCTTTGAGCTCATCCCCCGTCCGTGCGGCGACGCCCTCCTTGCCCGAGATGTTGTACACCCGCACCTCGGCGTCGTTGGCGGCCGGCTTCGCGCTGGTCGACGACGGCGCCACGGGGCTGGACATGGTGGTGACCGACGACGACTCCTCCTCGGCCTTGCCCGACGAATCCAGAGCCTGCCAGCCGAGCAACAGGAAGATGACACCCAGGAAGAGCAACACCATCACCATGGCCCGCAGGGGAAGCCCCGAAGAGTCGGGTACGCGCTCGTTCATCGAAGCCACTGTAACCAGCGGACGGCCAGGAACCGCAAAACGGTCAGGTCACCTCGAAGCCCAGCCGCCGCGCGGCCCGGGCCTTCTGACGGCTGGCGCGCAACCGCCGCAACCGCTTCACCAACATCGGGTCGGCGGCTAGCGCTTCGGGCCGGTCCACCAGCGCGTTGAGCACCTGGTAGTAGCGCGTGGCCGACATCGAGAACAGCTCTCTGATGGCGTCTTCCTTCACCCCGGCGAACTTCCACCACTGGCGCTCGAAAGCCAAGATGTCGTGCTCGCGCCGGGTCAGCCCGTCGGCGATCTCCGAGTCGTCCCCCGCTCGATGTGCCCGCGCCATGGCGCTGTCCATATTGCTTCCCCTGGACCCTTCCGGCGAATGCTCGATTGCTCGAATGACTTTGACCTACATAGGGGCAATGTCGTGCGCGAATATTGAACCACGCCGCAAAGTGTTGCGCCGGAATCCACACCCGCGCGTCGGCCGAATTGCTGCGGATCGACAGGTCCCGATGCTGGTCACACCCTGTGACGGAGTCGACAGGGCGCACACCCGTGGCAGAATCGCCCCCCTTCTCCTCGGCCCGTTCCGGGCCGCATCGTCGGCGGGCCTAAGCTAGCCGACCATGGCAGTCGTACCCATTCGCATCGTGGGAGATCCGGTCCTGCACAATCCGACGACGCCAATTCCGGTCGGACCCGACGGATCGCTGCCGGCCGAGCTGCCCGAACTGATCAAGACCATGTACGACACGATGGACGCCGCTCACGGTGTCGGGCTGGCCGCCAATCAGATCGGCCACGGACTGCGGGTCTTCGTCTACGACTGTTCTGATGACCGTGGGCTGACCCAGCGCCGGCGTGGGGTGATCGTGAACCCGGTGCTGGAGACCTCGGAGATACCCGAGACCATGCCGTCGGCCGGCCACGACGACGACGAGGGCTGTCTCTCGGTGCCGGGTGAGTCCTTCCCGACCGGACGCGCGGACTGGGCACGGGTCACCGGTCTGGACGGCGAGGGCAAACCGGTCAGCGTCGAGGGCACCGGATTGTTCGCGCGGATGCTGCAGCACGAGACCGGGCATCTGGACGGATTCCTCTACCTGGACCGCCTCGTCGGCCGGCACGCACGGGCCGCCAAACGCGCGGTCAAATCGCACGGTTGGGGGGTGCCGGGATTGTCGTGGCTGCCCGGCGAGGGGCCCGACCCGTTCGGTCACTGATGGTGTCGTGGCCGGGCCTGGGAACACGGGTGGCGCTTCGCTACCGTCGGCCACCCGGATCGGTCCCGCCGCTGACCGACGCCATCGGGCACCTGGTGGCGGTCGACCCGACGTTGCGGTTGCGCACCAAAACCGGTGCGCTGGTCGAGGTCTCACCCGACGACGTGGTGGCGATGCGGGTACTGACCGACGCCCCGGTGCGCACCGCCGACATCCGCGCGCTGGAACGTACCGCTGCCGCGGAGCGGCCCGGCGCCGAGCAGACCTGGCTGGACGGCTGGCTGCTGCGCGCCGGCGACGGGATCGATCTGGCGACCAACTCTGCGGCACCCCTTGATATTTCGGCACACGAGAACACAATCCCGGAGATCCTCGAGTGGTACCGCCGCCGGCGGCTCACCCCGCGACTGGCCATCGCCGACCGGTTGCTGTCACCGCCGCCGGGCTGGGTCACCGAACGCACCGAACAGATCCTGGTCCGGGCCGAGGACCGGGCCTACCGGTGCGTGCCGGACAGTGAACCGACCGCACCGGCCGAAGCGCAGGGTTTCCGGCTGCACCACCGTCGTCGATACTTCCGCCCAGCCCAGAACTAGGAGACCTGCCATGCCGAACGGCACCACTGCGCGACTGCGCCTGGCCACCTGGAACGTCAACTCCATTCGCTCCCGGCTGGATCGGGTCCTCGACTGGCTCGCCCGCGCCGAGGTCGACGTGCTGGCCATGCAGGAGACCAAGTGCTCGGACACCCAGTTTCAGGCGCTGCCGTTCTACGAGATCGGTTACGAGGTGGCGCATGTCGGCTTCAACCAGTGGAACGGCGTGGCGATCGTGTCGCGGGTCGGGCTGGACGACGTGCAGGTCGGCTTCGAGGGCCAGCCCAGCTGGAGCAGCAAGCCCGACGTGGCCGCGGCAGCGGAAGCTCGCGCCATCGGCGCCACGTGCGGCGGCGTGCGGGTGTGGAGCCTGTACGTCCCCAACGGCCGTTCCCTGCGCGACCCGCACTACACCTACAAGTTGGATTGGCTTGCCGCGCTGCGCAATACGGCCGAAGGTTGGCTGCGAGACGAACCGTCCGCGCCGATCGCCCTGGTCGGTGACTGGAACATCGCACCCACCGACGAGGACGTGTGGAGCACCGATTTCTACCGGGGTTGCACGCACGTCTCCGAGCCCGAGCGCAACGCGTTCGACGCCATCGTCGACGCCCAATTCACCGATGTGGTAAGACCTTTCACCCCTGGGCCGGGGGTCTTCACGTACTGGGACTACACGCAATTGCGGTTCCCGAAGAAGCAGGGCATGCGCATCGACTTCATCCTGGGCTCCCCGGCACTGGCTGAGCGGGTGGTGGACGCACAGATCGTCCGCGAAGAGCGCAAGGGCAAGGCGCCCAGCGACCACGCGCCGGTGCTCGTCGACCTACGCCGGTGAGCGGCGCAGCCTCCAAGATTGCTGTGAATTCCATTGCTGATTCTGGTGAACTACGCGGGCGCGGGGTATACACACTTCAACAGCCGAGCCAGGGAGTCATCATGGGTGTCGTCGACGGAGCTTTCCGCACTGTGGGTCGATCGGTGAGTCGCGCCGCGTCCGCGACCACGGCCGCCGCCGGCGCCGTCGGCGGCGCGGCGGTCAACGGCATCGTCGGCGGGGTCAAGGGAGCCGCCGACGGGATTCAGCAAGGCATCAGCGCCGGCAGCAAGTCGACACCCGCGGCCGCGCTGGCCCTCGGTGCCATCGGCGCCGCGGGTCTGGTCGAATGGCCGATCCTGTTGGCGATCGGGGGCGGGGCACTGTTGCTGCGCAAGCTCGGCGACGCACCCGAGCAGCCGGTGGTGCCGACGCCGGCGAAGCTCGCCTCGGTACCCGACGAGCCGCCGGAAAAGCCGGCGAAGTCGACGCCCAAGCCGCCGGCGAAGACGGCGCGGAAGGCCCCGGTCAAGAAGGCGACCGGCCGGCGTGCCGGCAGCACCAACCTGCGCAGCACTAATTGAGTCGGCTGTCGTCAGCCGGTCGCCCAGGTACCGGATGATGAAAAATCGTGATCGGCGTTCGGGTCCGCTGCCACCCGCAACTCGTTGCGCGAGGCATTCACCGACAACTGGCGAGGAGCTTGATGCCGATCGACAACTTCCAGCACCCCGGCCCGCCACAACAGCGCGTACAACTCTGTCAACGGTCCGCGCAGCAACCGGCCGAACGACGAAGCTAACGGGTCGCGCAAGACATCTGTCGTCGTCATAATCCCGACGGTGACCGCACGATCGGGCTCAACGGCAAACCTTCAGTTACCGAAAGGCAAATGATGGCCGAAAAGAGAGATCGCCGCGCTACCTCGCAGCGCGAGGCGGTGGCGCAGATCCGGCAGGGACAGACGTTCGCCGTCAACCTACCGGTGGTGGGCAGGCTGCAGATCCCGCCGCCCGAACAGTTGGCGTATTACGGCGGTATCGCCGCGCTGGCAGCCTTCGAACTGATCGAGTGGCCGGTCGCGCTGGTGATCACCGCCGGACACCTATTAGCCAGCAATCACCACAATCAGCTCCTCCAGGAACTAGGGGAGGCGCTCGAGGACGCCTGACGCGTTTGTCGGATATTGGGGCCGATGCCCCATGCGCCGCTATGGGTTCGGCAGCGACGATTTCCGCACCGTAATCGGTGAGGAGTTCCCAGATGTCGTTTGTCATCGCCGCTCCCGAGATGCTTTCGGCGGCAGCCTCAGACTTCGCAGGTATCGGCTCGGCGCTAAGCGAAGCCAACGCAGTCGCGGCGGCACGCACCACAGCGGTGCTGGCCGCCGGCGCCGACGAGGTGTCGGCGGTCATCGCGGCACTGTTCGGCGACTACGCCCAGCAATACCAGGCGCTCAGCGCGCAGGTCGCGGTGTTCCACGAGCAGTTCGTCGCCACGTTGAACACAGGCGCCGCAGCGTATGCAAGCGCCGAAGCCGCCAACGTCCAGCAGGCAATCCTGGGCACGATCAACGCCCCAACGCTGGCGCTGTTCGGGCGCCCACTGATCGGCGACGGCGCTAACGCCGCTACTCCTGGTGCGGCCGGGGCGCCGGGTGGTTTTCTGCTGGGCAACGGCGGCAGCGGCGCGGCGGGCACTGCGGTCGGTCAGGCAGGTGGCGCCGGCGGGGCGGCCGGACTGATCGGCAACGGCGGAACCGGCGCCCTCGGCGGACCCGGTGGGACTGGGGGCCAAGGCGGTGCCGGCGGCTGGCTGTTCGGCAACGGCGGTCAAGGCGGCAACGGTGGCACGGCCGCATTTCCCGGCAGCCCCGGCGGGCTTGGTGGCAACGGCGGCAACGCCGGACTGTGGGGCGCGGGCGGTAACGCCGGCGCCGGCGGAACGGGCGGCTTTTTGCCGACCGGTGGTGCATCGGGAGGCTCCGGCGGCAACGGAGGAACCGGCGGACTGCTGTATGGCAACGGCGGGGCCGGCGGCACCGGTGGAACTGGTGGCGGCGGCAATACCGCAGGTCCCGGCGGGTTCGGCGGTCTGGGCGGCGACGCCCGACTATTCGGCAACGGTGGAGCAGGTGGCACTGGCGGAAACGCGGCCGGGCCGAGCAGTGTCGGCAACAGCGGTGGCGGTGGCGGGACGGCCGGCAACGCCGGTTTCTTCTTCGGCGACGGCGGCGTCGGTGGATCCGGGGGTTTGGGCAGCGTCGCCACTGCGACCGTCGGCGGAAACGGCGGCGCCGGCGCATTCGGCGGCGTGAGCGGACTGGTTGGTAACGGCGGCGCCGGTGGAAACGGCGGCGACGGCGGCGCCGGCGTGCAGCGCGGCGGCTCGGGCGGCGTGGGCGGATATGGCGGCGACGCCAAATTGATCGGCGGCGGCGGGGCCGGCGGCGACGGCGGATTCAGCGCTCCCGGTGGCTTCCTTGGCGGCACCGGTGGTGCCGGCGGCACCGGTGGCCATAGCGGAGCGATCTGGGGCAGCGGCGGGGCCGGCGGTGCGGGCAGGCCTGGCGGCACGGGCGGGGCGTTGGGTGGTGGCGACGGTGGGGACGGCGGCGACGGCGGCAATGCGGTGGGGCTGTTCGGCAACGGCGGCGACGGCGGGGCAGGCGGTGCCGCCGGCAACACCGTGGGCGCTAATGTCCCCGACCCAGGCACCGGCGGTGCCGGCGGCACCCGCGGAACCGTGCTCGGCGCTCCGGGTGCCGACGGTCCGAACGGCTGACATCGCTGCACGCCGGCCCCGCGCTGCGCTAGCGTGGGAGACGCCCATCAAATCCACGCGGGAGCGCGAACCCGACGCGCTGAGAGGACGGCTGGGGCCGTCGACCGTACGAACCTGACCGGGTAATGCCGGCGTAGGGAGATGCACCATGACCGAACTTCTTTCCAAGACCGTCGACCCGTCTGTGACCACCGGCCCCATCGCCGGCAGCAGCAAGACCTACCGCGAAGTGGACGGGGTCCCTGGAGCCCGGGTGCCGTTCCGCCGCGTGCACCTGTCCACCGGAGACCATTTCGACCTCTACGACACCTCCGGGCCGTACACCGACACCAACGCCGTGATCGACCTGACCGCCGGCCTGCCGCCGCGGCCCGGGGTGATCCGCGACCGCGGCACCCAGCTGCAGCGTGCCCGGGCCGGCGAGATCACCGCCGAGATGGCGTTCATCGCGGTCCGCGAAGGCATGCCCGCCGAACTGGTGCGTGACGAGGTCGCCCGCGGCCGGGCGATCATCCCGGCCAACCACAACCATCCCGAGAGCGAGCCGATGATCATCGGCAAGGCGTTCGCGGTGAAGGTCAACGCGAACATCGGCAACTCGGCGGTGACGTCCTCGATCGCCGAGGAGGTCGACAAGATGGTGTGGGCCACACGCTGGGGCGCGGACACCATCATGGACCTGTCCACCGGCAAGAACATCCACGAGACCCGCGAGTGGATCATGCGCAACTCGCCGGTCCCGGTCGGCACCGTGCCCATCTACCAGGCGCTGGAGAAGGTCAAGGGCGACCCGACCGAACTGACCTGGGAGCTGTACCGCGACACCGTGATCGAGCAGTGCGAGCAGGGCGTGGACTACATGACCGTGCACGCCGGGGTGCTGCTGCGCTACGTCCCGCTGACCGCCAAGCGGGTCACCGGCATCGTGTCCCGCGGCGGGTCGATCATGGCCGCCTGGTGCCTGGCGCACCACCAGGAGTCGTTCCTGTACACCAACTTCGAGGAACTCTGCGACATCCTGGCGCAGTACGACGTCACCTTCTCCCTCGGCGACGGGCTGCGGCCCGGCTCCATCGCCGACGCCAACGACGCCGCCCAGTTCGCCGAGTTGCGCACCCTGGGTGAGTTGACCAAGATCGCCAAATCCCATGGCGTGCAGGTGATGATCGAAGGGCCCGGGCACGTGCCGATGCACAAGATCGTGGAAAACGTCCGGCTGGAAGAGGAATGGTGCGAGGAGGCGCCGTTCTACACGCTGGGGCCGCTGGCCACCGACATCGCTCCCGCCTACGACCACATCACCTCGGCGATCGGCGCGGCCATCATCGCCCAGGCCGGCACCGCGATGCTGTGCTACGTCACCCCCAAGGAGCACCTCGGCCTGCCCGACCGCAAGGACGTCAAGGACGGGGTGATCGCCTACAAGATCGCCGCGCACGCGGGCGACCTGGCCAAGGGCCACCCGCACGCGCAGGAACGCGACAACGCCTTGAGCACAGCACGTTTCGAGTTCCGCTGGAACGACCAGTTCGCGCTGTCGCTGGATCCCGACACCGCGCGGGAGTACCACGACGAGACGCTGCCCGCCGAGCCCGCCAAGACCGCGCACTTCTGCTCCATGTGCGGGCCGAAGTTCTGCTCGATGCGGATCACCCAGGACGTGCGCGACTTCGCCGCCAAGCACGGTCTGGAGACCGAGGAGGACGTCGAGGCCATGCTGGCCGCCGGGATGGAGGAGAAGTCCCGCGAGTTCGCCGACCACGGCAACCGGGTTTATCTCCCGCTGACGCCCACCCAGTGACCTTCCTGCCGGTTCCGGCGCCGGGCACGACGCCGCTGCGGGTACTGACCATCGCCGGGTCCGACTCCGGAGGCGGCGCGGGCATCCAGGCCGACATGCGCACCATGGCCCTACTAGGCGTGCATGCCTGCGTGGCCGTCACCGCGGTCACCGTGCAGAACACCTTGGGAGTCAAGAGCTTTCACGAAGTTCCGCCGGACGTGGTGGCGGGACAGATCGAGGCGGTGGTCGACGACATCGGTGTCCAGGCCGCCAAGACCGGAATGCTGGCGTCGTCGTCGATCATCGAGGCGGTGACCACCACCTGGCGCCGGGTCGAACCGGCGGTGCCGCTGGTAGTCGACCCGGTGTGCGCCTCCATGCACGGCGACCCGCTGCTGGCCCGAGAAGCACTGGATTCGCTTCGCACCCAACTGTTTCCGTTAGCCACCCTGGTGACGCCCAACCTCGACGAGGTGAAGCTGCTGGTCGACATCGAGGTCGTCGACCAGCAGACGCAACACGCGGCGGCCAAGGCTCTGCATGCATTGGGACCGCAGTGGGTGCTGGTCAAGGGTGGGCACTTGCGGTCCTCGGAGCGTAGTTGCGACCTGCTCTATGACGGCGCGGACTGCTACGAATTCGACGCCCCGCGACTGCCGACCGGCAACGACCACGGCGGCGGTGACACGCTGGCCTCGGCGGTGGCGTGCGCGCTGGCCCACGGCCGCACCGTGCCCGATGCGGTCGCTTTCGGAAAAAGCTGGGTGACAGAGTGTTTGCGCGCGGCCTATCCGCTGGGCGGTGGGCACGGGCCCGTCTCGCCCCTGTTCCGGCTGAGCTGATGAACCTCGACCGGATCGCCGGTATCGCCCACGAATCCGACGGCACCCCGTGCGGCGTCGTCGTGCTCACCCACGGTGCCGGCGGAAGCCGGGAATCCCCACTGCTGCAACGGGTCTGCGACGAGTGGGCGCAGCGTGGCTGGCTGGCGGTGCGCTACAACCTGCCCTATCGCCGGCGTCGCCCCAAGGGCCCGCCTTCGGGTTCCGCGGCCACCGAT
The DNA here is from genome assembly GCF_059813095.1 of Mycobacterium sp. NGS22. NCBI lineage: Bacteria > Bacillati > Actinomycetota > Actinomycetes > Mycobacteriales > Mycobacteriaceae > Mycobacterium > Mycobacterium sp. NGS22. The sequence goes on along the minus strand of NZ_JCALDY010000013.1, from coordinate 70,681 downwards.
CAGGCCGGGATCGCCGAGGCGATCGAGGTGTGCCGGGGCCTGGCCGACGGGCCGCTGATCGCCGGCGGCCATTCGTACGGCGGCCGGCAGACGTCCATGGTGGTGGCCGGACCGGCGGCGCCGGACACGAAGGTAGACGTGCTGACCCTGTTCTCCTATCCGGTGCATCCGCCGGGCAAACCGGAACGCATGCACACCGAGCACCTGCCGGACATCGCGGTGCCGACGGTGTTCACCCACGGCACCTCGGATCCGTTCGGCACGATCGCCGAATTGCGGCATGCCGCAGCGCTGATCCCCGCCGCGACCGAGATCGTCGAGATCACCGGCGCGCGCCACGACCTGGCGTCGAAGACTCTCGACGTCGCCGCTCTAGCGGTTGCCGCGGCGCTTCGGCTTCTGGATCTCAGCGGGGCCCAAAAAGGGTGACTTCCATCAACTTTCGCACGCAGGCCTGCAGGTAGGCGGACTCTTCGGCACGGATGCCGGCCGGCACCATGCGGCCCAGGTCGACCGTCAGCGCCATCGCGGCGTGCACCAGGAACCGCGCCCGTATCGCGGGAAGCGACGGCCGGGCGGCGGTGAGCAGCCGTACCCACGAATCGATGGTCGAGAGTTGCACGTTGTGCAGCAGCAGTTGGTCTGCCGGGGTCAGGTTGACCCGCTCGGTGTAGTACACCTCGGCCAGCTCCGGGTTGGCGAACGACGTCGCCACGTAGGCATCGATCAGCAACGTTAAAGCCTGGCTGGGCTCGGTGAGAGCGCCCAGCACCGGTGCCAGCTGCGCCGAGACCCGGTCGGCCGCGCGACGCAAGCCGGTCGCCAGGATCTCGCACTTGCCGGAGAAATACCGGTAGATCCCCGACACCGGAATCCCTGCGGCCGAGGCGATCTGCGCCATGCTGGTGTCGGTGTATCCCCGGTCTTTGAACAACGCCATCGACGCGTGCAACAACGCCTCGTAGACACCGGCGTCCGCGGCGAAGATCCGCCAGGACGCCGGGCGGGGAAAGACATCGCCGGGCTGCGGGAGGTCCGCGGCCAGCACCGCCGCCGCCGCCGCGCCCAGCACTTCGCGAATGTCGGCGGGCGACATCCGGGCGCGGTGATCGACGATGCTGCCGATCACGCTGAGCGCGCCGGCCGACAGCATCCACCGCTGCCGGGCGGCCAGCCCAGGCCGAACCGCCATGAGCGGCCGCTGAATTCGGCGATTCACCATCTTGAGTTGCTCGGCCAGCGCGGTTTGATCTTCGGCCCTCAGATACCGCGCCTGCCACCGGTAGAGCCCACCGGAGTCACGGTTGTCCAGGGCGGTGTCGATGAGCGCAGCGACGATCTGGTCCAGGTCGGGCTCGTCGTCGAACTCGGTGCAGTCGACGAGTACCTGACTCAGGGCCAGCACCGCACCCCGGAACAGGTCGTACTTGCCCGAGTAGTGGCGATACAGTGCCGGTGCGGACACTCCCACTCTGCCCGCGATGGTCTCCATGCTCACCGCGTGATAACCCTGGGCGCTGAACGCCTCGGCGGCCGCCCGGGCTATCTGGGCCTTGCGATCCTTGGGCCGTCGGCGAATCGTCGGCTCAGCACTGGGAACCGACGCCACCTCCCTCACCGACCTACTGTAGCCCCGGTCGTAACCTCCGAAACCCCGTCGCTACTACCGCACCCGCGGAACCTCCATTAACATAGTGTGAGTTCGAGGGGTGGTCCGATGGGTGGCGGGGCATAGTGTTGGACAGAATTCGCCGGGTGCTCAGCATTGAGCTCTCCGTCGCCCAGCTGCTTGCCCTCGGGATCATGATCGGCACGCCATATTTGTTGGTGGGCACGGTCTGGTCGATGACGCACACCGACCACCTGCGTGAGCTGCAAGGTGCGGACCTGGCCGTTTCGTTCTTGGGGTCGATCGTGTCGTGGCCCGTCCTGTTGTTCTCCAACGTCTGCATGACCTGACCGCGAAAGACCGCACCGCCTAATTAACATCGTCTGGAGAAATTGTGAGCCACCGTCAGCGCTACCTCGCAATCGCCGGCCTGCTGCTGGTACTCGCCGGATTCGCCGCCTTGTGGTTTCCGGTCTACCTGGACCAATACGACCTGTACGGCATCAGGATCAGCTGCGGCAACGGCATCGGTGTCGAGCAGTCGCAGATCTCCCATGACGCGAACGCCTCGACGGCCGGGTGTGGCAACGCGCTGCTGATCCGGCGGGCATGGGCCATCCCGATCCTCGTCATCGGGTGGTCCCTGATCGGCTGGGTCGCGGTGCTGTGGATGCGCAGTGATCCGACGGTGAGCGACGAACCCGAGCATCTGCTGCCGCATCCCGAGATCGGGTGGTCCTAGCCGGCGAGCTACCCCGGGTAGCGGCTGTAGCAACGCTCCATCTCGCCGCCCACGCCGGCCCGGAACGCCGCTATCCGGGTGAACCCGGCCGGCACGCTGACGCCGTCGGCGTCACTGGCCACCATATGGTTGGTGAGCAGCCCGGCGACGGCCTCGTCGAGGTCTCCGGCCGTCAGGATCAGCGAATTCCCCGACGGCAGCTCGATGTTGTCGGCCATCTTGCGGTGCGCGACGCCGGTGAGACATGCGGTGCGAAGCGCGGTCCACGGGCTCTGCATCGGCAGGTTGCGCTCGTGCTGGGCCGCCAGCGCGTACCTGGACATCACGATCGACAGCGCGGTGTCGTCACCCTGGGGCAGGCTGTATTCCCGCTCCCCCGCGACTTTGCCCATCGTCGCCAGCGCGGGCAGGTCGACCGCGATGGTGTTGGTGGCCGGGCAGTACGAGGCGGGCGGGCTGGGTTTCGCATTGGAGCAGCCCCCGGTCTTGAACGACAACGTCGGCGGATTCTTCGGGGAGAAGATCTTGCCCATCAATTCCATCAATGTCTTCAGCGTGTCTTCGGTGATCTCGACCTCACCGGTTTCCGAGGATCCGCTGGTGTCGACCCGCAACGTTGTCGGCAGGTCACCGCGGCGCTGCTCGATCTCGGCTTTGTTGATCGTGGCGCACGCCGAGGTTCCGGTGACGAAACCCATCTGGAAGGCACTCACCCGGTCCAGCGCCGAGCCGTGCTCGTCGTCGTTGGACTCCTCGGCGTCCATCACCGGATCACGGGTGGTGATGATGCCGGCCAGCACGTGATCGAGCCCGTCGGCGGTGCTGAGGGTGAAGCGCGGCGACTTGCCCTCGGCCACGTGGTAGAGGTACACACCGGCAAAGCAGTCCGCTTGCTGTTCGTAGACGATGGTCGGATCTTTGCGGGTGACCAGTTTGGCCATCGCCTGCAGTGCGTGCCCGAATTCGTGAGCCAGCACGCCGTTGACCGACATGTCGCCGAAGTACTGCTTGGCGGTCGGCATGAACACCCCGCGATCCCAGGCGATCAGGTTGCAGCGAGAGGTGAAGAAGGCGTTGACGTTCTGGTAGGTCTCGTTGCGACACACCAACGGACTGCTCGGGTCTTTGGAGTTGTAGGACACCAACTTGTCGACGGGCTTGTACGAACCTTTCAGCGGCGCCTTGTAATTGGCTCTCCAGTACTCCTCGATGTCGTTGATCGACAACAACGACAACTTGTCGATCGCTCCGTTGTCGGTGTTGACCACGGTGCCGGTCGCGGCCGGGGCGTTCGGTTTCGGTCCGCTCGGCCCGTTGGTCGCCGGCAGGCCGCCCACTCGGAACGGGTCGTTGAGGATCGACACCGCCCGACCGTTGACCACCGTCGAACAGCCCGCCACCATGACGACCGCTCCCAGCAACGCCGTCACGGCCCGCACCGACGCGTTCACCCGGCGTGAGCGCAACCTCATTCAACCAACCCCGTCCCCGACCGGCCTGCACACAGCAACTTATTCTAGACACCGCACGGGAACGCGTCGGACCGGCGCGGCACGCGAAAAGACTTGCGGGTCAGGCCATCAACATCGCGGACGCGGTGTCGGCACTATTGGCGGCCCCGACGATGATCGCGAAGATGACCCACAGCACGCCGAGGGCGAGCAATGCCCCACTGATGATGACTCCGGCGAGCGCCATGCCGCGTCCGTCTTGACCGGTCTTCTTGATCTGGCCCAGCGCAACGAGGCCGAACACCAGGCCCAGGATGGTGCCGATGCCGCATAGCCAGCCGAATAGCGAGCACACCAACGAGGCGATCGCCAACCCGTTGGTACCCGCACTCTGCGGGTAGCCGCCGTAGGGACTCGGCGCCGGCGGCGGATAGCCGTAACCGTCGGGAGCGGCGGGCGGTTCGTAGCCGTAACCCCCGGGTGGCGGCGGCGGATACTGGGGCGGTTGTTCCGTCAACGGACCCTCCTACACCAATCACGATGCCGTGTCTGAGAGTTTGCCAGCATCAGGCCACACTCTACTTCCATGGCGCGCGCCGTGACTAGGGCTGCACTACGACACCCGCGTACGATTCCGCTTGGCCCGGGGGTTGACGCCTGTCCACCCCAAAGCCGGGACCGCACAACGGTTTTCACCTGAGCGGCACCGGTGTTCATGCCGCCCGCCGGCACGCGCGCTACCCGGTCATGGCTTGGCGAGCACGTGGCGAATCCGGTCCCCCATACTCGGAACCCCGTTGCGACCGCCGAGATCCTGCGCATACAAGCCGACGGCATAGGCGACGCCGCCGCCCTGGATGCCCAGCGAGGTGCGGTCGATGTGTTCGAGGTTGTCGCCCTTCTGGTGGTAATTGGGGTCGAACGGCTCGTTGGCCGTCCCGCCCCACAACTTGGCCTCCTCGTCGGACTTCTTGGCCTCCGCACCGGCGAACAACCCACCCGACGGGATGCCGGACAGGGTGAACCCGTCGTAGTCGGAGCGGCCGTCGAACGAGGTGTCGCGCGCGGTCTTGCCGGACAGCTTCAGGTAGTTGACCAGCGTGCGCTCGATGCCGGCCGAACCTTCCGGCACCACCGGCTGGCCGCGGGTGTCCAGCGGCAGCGACTGGTCACCGTCATAGGTGAAGTAGCCCGGGTTGGGCGAGGCCAGCATGTCGAAGTTCAGGTACAGCGCGATGTTCTTGAGCGCTTCGATGTCCAGGGACTCGACGTACTTGCGTGAACCGATCAAACCGAGTTCCTCGGCACCCCAGAAACCGAACCGCACCGCGTTGTGCACCTGCGGTGAATTGCCAAGCTGCACCGCGGTTTCCAGGATCGCGGCCACTCCCGAACCGTTGTCGTTGATGCCCGGCCCTTCCGGCACGCTGTCCAGATGCGCGCCGGCCATCACCACGTCGGTCGGTGAGCCGGTCTTGGTTTGCGCGATGACGTTGCGCGCCTTGACATCCTGGGTGTTGGCGGCGAGCTTGACGGTCGCCAGGCCAGCCTTGGTGCGCAGCTGGTAACCGACGGACTTGGTGACGCTGACCACCGGGATCTTCACGTCGGTGTCCGCGCCGAGCGTGCCGCCCATCGCCTGCTCGTCGACGTTGTCGATGACGATCAGCGCGACGGCGCCGCGCTGGGCCGCGGCGTCCTCCTTCTGGGCGAACTGGCAGGCACCGCGGTTGACCACCACCACCGCACCCTGCACCGGCAACCGGTCGTAGTCGTTCGGCGTGCATCCGGGGCTCTCGCCTTCGGGTGCGAACAGCAGCGGTCCCGTCACGCCTTCCGGTCCGGTGCCGCGGCTGTACTCCAGCGCACGGGACTCGGAGTTGAAGTCGCCGACGGCAACCGAGCCCTTCTCGGCGTGGAACACGCGCGCGGTGAACTCCGGTGTGTGCACGTCGAAACCGCTCTTGCGCAACGTTTCGACGACGTAGTCCACGCTCGCCTCGTAGCCGGGGGTGCCTACGGCGCGAGTGCCGTTGTGGGCATTGGCGATCTCCTGCAGCTTGGACAGGTGCGCCATCATCGCGTCGGCGGTGACCTTGTTGCGCATCGTGGTGGCGAACTCGGTCGCGGCTTGGCTGTTGCCCGCTGGTTGCGACTCGTGGGTGCAACGTCCGCAACCGGTGGCAAGCAACGTGATCAGGGTCAGCACCGCGAGCGCGGCGGGAAGCGTCTTCGATTTGTTCAGCATCGCGCCCAGACTAGACGCCTTCGCGCCGTTATCAGACGGACAGTCCCGTGAACGGTGCGAACGGGATATTGCGCACCACGAACCAGGCCACCCACAGCACCAGCGTCACCATCGCCGCCCAGCGGGTGTGTTGCCAACTCTTGATTCGCCGGCCCACCAGCCGGCCGTACGTCCAGGCGAAGTAGGCCCACACCAGCAGTACGACCGCGACCAAGCCCAGCGCGTTGAACCTGATGGCCGCCAACACATCTGCGTGCAGCAAGCTGTAGATCATCCGCAAGCTGCCACAGCCCGGGCAGTCGATTCCCAGCAGCGCTTTGGTCGGGCAGGTCGGCAGCGGGCCGCCCGGTGTGGTCGGGTCGCCGAGCCAGATCGCAGCACAGACCAAGACCGACGCGCCACCGACCAGCAGTGGCGCGCCCAGCCTCAGCGGCTCCGCGGCTTGGCGGACCTCCATGAACTCAACCCGTGCTCAGAACAGCATTGCCGCCAAAGCGCCACTGGTGTCCGGCGCGTTGGACGCGAGCAGGACCGCGAAGACCAGGTAGAGGACGAACAAGATGACCCAGGCGATGACCGACCACTTCACCCACTTCTTGGCCGCATCGGCGGAAGCCTGCGCTTCGGCATGCAGCCCCTGTGCCCACAGCCCAGAAACCTGACTGGCCTTCACGATCGCGACGATTCCGGTCGGCGGGAAGCAGAAGATCGTTGCCAGGATCGCCAACACCAAGTTGTTGTTCGGCGCTTGTCCGCCGGCGGGCTGCTGCGGCGGGTAACCGGGGGGTTGTGTCATGGCGTCTCCAGGTCGAGGGGAGTTAGCTGGCGTGAAGCGAGGCTTACCATACCGGAGACCCGGCCGCACGGCATCACTGAATTTGCGATCGCGCCCATACCCGTTCAGGCCGGCCCACGGCCATCCCGCGGTGTCGCGAATTCGCTTGCAGTCATTGACTTTTCGAGGATCGTCCGGCCGCCGGGTCGCGCACGGATCAGTGCTGTGTCAGACAGTGGCCCATGGAATGGATCGGTGCAGCGCCGCACACCGTACGCCTTTTGGCAAAAACCCTGTTTTCTGGCGAGCCGCGCAAATACACTCCCGATACCGGCACAGCCGCACCATCGGGCCCACAAAACAAAGGAGCACCAAATGCCTCACTTCACGAATCTGTTGCGGACCGCTTCCGCTGCGGCGCTGCTGGCCGGTGTCGGCTACGCGGGCATGGCGACCGCGAACGCCGAACCCAACGAAACCCTTGTCGGCGTCTTGTCCAAGGGCTACTCAACGAGCAACTGCAGCGCCAAGGAGCCGGCCAGTGGGATGGTCGCGGTCTTGGAATGCGGACAGAACTCCACCGAGGGCGGACCCGTCGTCGGCAAGTACATGCTTTTCAGCAACGCGACCGACCTGGCCAGCGCATTCACCGCCAGCATCAAGGACGACACCCTGACCAAGTGTGGCGACGCCCAATCGCCCACCACGTGGACTCAGGGCAATGCCACCTCCCCGTCCGGACAGGTCGCCTGTGGGACCTACCAGGGTCAGGCCGAAGTCATCTGGACCACCGACGCCAAGAACGTGCTGAGCTTTGTCCGGGCGTCCAACACCGACACCGCTCCGCTCTACCAGTGGTGGCGCACCAACGGCTAACCCGTTGAGCTACAACGCTTTCAAGATCAGATCGGCGACGGCCCGCATCCCGGCACCGTTAGGGTGCAGCGGTGCGGGCCGACCCGGTAGCGGCACACCGGGTTTCGTCACCCAGGGCTGCGCCGACCACGCGTGATGCTCGCGGCTGGCCGCCGCGGCTTTAACCAAAGCGCAATCTGTCGCCGCGGCGGCTTGGGCGGTCAGTTGTTCCAGGGCGGTGGCCAGATGCCGCCCCAGTGCGGCATTTTCGTCGGACAGCGGCGACGCCGGCACACCCGCGGGTGGTAGCACGGTCAGGTAGTCGACAAAGAAGATCCGCGCCCGCGGAGCCCGCTCGCGCAGCGAACGACCCACCTCGTACAGCGAATCCGCCACCTCGGACAGCGCCCGGTCGCGGGCGTCCCGATCCAGTAGTTCGGTGATCCAGCCACCCAGCAGCGGCAGGTGCCGCAGCAGCGACGGCAGCGACGCCGCCATCAGCGACGGGATGTAGCCGATGTCGTTGCCCCCGATGGTGACGGTCACCAGTGCCTCCGAACCGTCCAGCGCGGCGATCTGCGGCGGTGCGCCGTGTTGGCGGTCGGTCAGCACATGCGCGGTGGTGGCACCGGAATAGGTGACGTCGGTCAGTTCCAGGCCGGCCTGTTCGGCGACCAGATGCGCGTAGTTGCGGGCCGAACGTCCCGCCCGCCGCGGTGCGCCCGCCGCGCGCGGCCGGATCCCGGGACCGGCCGCCATCGAACTGCCTAGCGCCACATAGCGTTTCATCGGTCGGGGCTGGACGCCTGTGCCCAGAATCGCTTCGGGATCCGACCGGCTCCCCGCGCCAAATGGCCGGCGGTGACCGCCGCCGCCATGGCCGCGGCCATCGCCGGCGGATCGGCCGCCCGGGTGACCGCGGTGGCCAACAGCACAGCGTCGCAACCCAACTCCATGGCCAGCGCGGCGTCGCTGGCGGTGCCGATGCCCGCGTCCAGCACCACCGGGACGCCGGCGCGGGACACGATCATCTCGATGTTGTGCGGGTTGGTGATACCCAGACCGGTCCCGATCGGTGAACCCAGCGGCATCACCGCCGCACATCCGGTGTCCTCCAGGCGCCGGGCCAACGCCGGGTCGTCGTTGGTGTAGGGCAGCACCACGAACCCGTCGTCCACCAATTGTTCTGCCGCCTTTACCAATTCGACCGCATCCGGTAACAGGGTGCGCTCGTCGGCGATCACCTCGAGCTTCACCCAGTTGGTGTCGAGCGCTTCGCGGGCCAGTTGTGCGGTCAGCACCGCTTCGGCCGCGCCGCGGCACCCGGCGGTGTTGGGCAACGGCGTGATGCCGAGCCGGTTGAGCAGGTCCAGCAGTCCGGTGCCACCTTCGGCGTCCACCCGCCGGATCGCGACGGTGGTCAATTCGGTGCCCGACGCCGTCAGCGCCTCCTCGAGCACCGCCAGGTTGCCTGCGCCCCCGGTACCCATGATGAGTCGTGAGGCGAAACTACGATCCGCGATCGTCAGTTTGTCAACCACCCTGCACCGCCGTCACTACGTCGATTCGGGCACCGTCGAACAGCGTTGTCGCCCAGTTGGACCGCGGCAACAACGAGGAATCCAGCGCCACCGCGATACCCCGGTCCGGAAAGCCCATCGAGGCCAACAGATTGGCCACGGTGGTCTGCGGGTCGACCTCGACCCGGCGTTCGTTGACAAGCACGATCATCAGCGGACTCCCACCGGAATGAGTTGCGACACAATCTGTTCGGCCGTCCACGGCGCCAGCAGGAACCCGGACCTGCCGTGACCGGTGGCGACCAGCGTGCGGTCGTCCAGGCGTTGCACAATGGGCAGGTTGTCCGGCGTCATCGGGCGCAGACCCGCGGCGCACTCGGCCAGTTCGTACTCACCCAGCGCCGGCAGCACCGCGCACGCGTCGTCGAGCAGGTCGCGCACCCCCGACACCACCGGGGCCGTGTCGCGGCCGTGCTCGTACTGGGTGGCGCCCACCACCACGCCGTCGGCGCGCGGCACCAGGTAAACCTGCCGGCCGTGCACCCGCGCTCGAATGACCCGCTGCGGCAACGGCATACAACCCTTTCGCCAGCGCAGCCGCAGCACCTCGCCCTTCACCGGCCGCACCGGCAGGCCGGGCCACAACGCGGGTGCGTCGATGCCGTTGGCGATCACCACCGTGTCACCCTCGGCGGCGCCCAGCGCGGTGACCGGTCCGGCCCACCGGACTTCGAGTCGCGCGCAGTCAGCGACCAGCGCGTCGAGAACCGCGCGGTTGTCCACCGCCAGTTCGGTCGGAGCCCGAAACCCGTGCCGGATGCCCTGGGCCAGCAGCGGTTCGACGTCGCGGGCGGCGGACTCCCAGACCACGGGGTGCCCCTGCTGGGACAGCCAGTCCGCCACGGTCCGCAGGTCGGCGACGTCGGCCCGGTCGACCGCCACCACCAGCGATTCGCGCGCGGTCACCACCTGCGGGTCCAGTCCGTCCAGGAATCCGCCGTCGCGCCACAACCGCAGCGACTCCAGCCCCAGCCGCAACAACCGTTCCTCGCCGGGCCAGCCTTCGCTGTGCGGGGCCAGCATGCCGCCGGCGACCCACGAGGCGCCGCGCTCGCCGTTGGCGTGCAGCGTCACCGACAACCCGGCCTGCGCGGCCCGGCGTGCCACCGACAGGCCGATGACACCGCCGCCGATCACGGCCAGAGACTGCATCCTGTGCTCCCTTCGCCGGCATGACCCGGATCAGGTGTGACGGTAAGGACAGGTCCGTTGGCGGCAGTGTCCACTCTCAGCCCCGCTCACTACCCGGGACTCCCGTGCGTTGTCGTGTGTTTCCAACGTTCCACGCTAGCGCGCTAACGTCGCGGTGTGCACCAACCCTTGCTGCAGAACGCCCGGTTGTACCTGTGCACCGACGCCCGGCGCGAGCGCGGCGACCTCGCCGAGTTCGCCGACGCGGCCCTGGCCGGCGGGGTGGACATCATCCAGCTGCGCGACAAGGGTTCGCCCGGTGAGCAGCGCTTCGGCCCGCTGGAAGCGCTCGACGAACTGGCCGCCTGCGAGGTCCTGGCCGACGCCGCCCGCCGGCACGGCGCCCTGTTCGCCGTCAACGACCGCGCCGACATCGCCCGCGCGGCCGGAGCCGACGTGCTGCATCTGGGCCAACGCGACCTGCCCCTGCAGATCGCTCGCGACATCGTCGGACCCGGGCCGGTCATCGGGCTGTCCAGCCACGCACCCGACGAGACCGCAGCGGCGGCGCGTTCCATGGCCGACTACTTCTGCGTCGGCCCGTGCTGGCCCACCCCCACCAAACCGGGCCGCGCCGCGCCGGGCCTGGACCTGGTCCGTTACGCCGCCGGATTGGCCACCGACAAGCCGTGGTTCGCCATCGGCGGCATCGATCAGCGGCGCCTGCCCGAGGTACTGGACGCCGGCGCCCGCCGGGTCGTGGTGGTGCGCGCCATCACCGCGGCCGAGGATCCGAAAGCGGCCGCTGAGGCGCTCAGCTCAGCGCTGGCCGCACCGCCCCGTCCAGCGTGAATCCCACGACACCCGCACGGCGCGTCGCGTCGCGCAGTTCACGCTCGCAGCGGCAGCGTTGCCAGAACGGCGCGCAGCTCTTGCCAGCTGGCGGCAAACCCCGGGTGTAGCGGCAGGCTGGCCACCTCGTCCTCACTCACCCAGCGCATCTCCGCGCTTTCGTGGTTGGGGACGGTCTCCAGCATCTCCTCGGCGTCGGCGATCACGGTCGTGTAATGCCAGTCGATGCCTTTGCGGCCGGCGACCTCGGCCGTGACCATCGCAACCCGCACCGTCAGCCGCCGGCCGTCCACGCCCGCCTCTTCGTACGCCTCCCGCACCGCGGTCTCTTCCGGGGTCTCGTGGCTGTCGCGGGCACCGCCGGGCAAACCCCAGGTGCCACCCTGATGACTCCAGGCCGCTCGATGCTGCAGCAGGACCACGGGACTGCCGTCGTGCCGGGGCGCCCGCAACAACAGGCCGGCCGCACCGAATCTGCCCCAGTAGTGCCGGCCGTGCTCGGATATCACCCATCCGTCGCCGTCGCCCCGCACTGAATCAGGATAGGCATGCGGTAATTCGCCTCGCCTCCCCACATCCGCTGCGAGATGCTCATAAACTTTCGCTTATACGGGTTCGTGAGATGGCCGAAAGATGAGGGCTGAGCAGAAGTGACGGTTGAGCTGGCGCATCCGTCTACCGAGCCGCTGGGATCGCGCTCGCCCGCCGAACCCGCCCATCCACGCTGGTGGTTCATCTCCACCACCCCCGGGCGCATCCTGTCCATCGGCATCGTGCTGGCCGCGCTCGGCGTCTCCAGTGCCTTCGCCACCTCGACCACGATCAACCACCGCCAGCAGGTGCTGACCACGGTGCTCGACCACACCGAGCCGCTGTCGTTCGCGGCTGGGCGGCTCTACACCACGCTGTCGGTGGCCGATGCCGCGGCAGCCACCGCGTTCATCGCCCAGTCCGAACCGCGAGCGGTCCGGCTGCGTTACGAGCAGGCCATCACCGACGCCGCGGTGGCGGTGACCAGGGCGTCCAGCGGCCTGACCGACGAGTCGCTGGTGCAGCTGCTGGGCCGGATCAACGCCGAACTCGCGGTGTACACCGGGCTGGTCGAGACCGCGCGCACCAACAACCGGGCCGGCAACCCCGTCGGATCGTCGTACCTGTCGGAGGCGTCGGGGTTGATGCAGTCGCGCATCCTGCCCGACGCACAGCGGCTCTACCAGGCGACGTCGGCCCGGGTGGACAGCGAAACCACGGCGTCCACCGAAATCCCGGCTCCCGTCATCCTGGTGGTCGCCACCACCGTCGTGTTCGGCGCGTTCGCGCACCGGTGGCTGGCCCGGCGCACCCGGCGCCGCGTCAACCCCGGCCTGGTCGTCGGGGGTCTCGGTATCCTCGTCATGGTGGTATGGGTCGGGACCGCGTTGACTATTTCCACCACTGCGAGCCGCAGTGCGAAAGACACTGCCGCCGAGTCGTTGAAAACCGTCACCAACCTGGCCATCACCGCCCAGCAGGCCCGCGCCGACGAGACGTTGTCGCTGATCCGCCGCGGCGACGAAGAGGTTCGCAAGCGGGCGTTCTACCAGCGTATCGACGCCATGCACCGCCAGCTCGACGCGTACATGGCCCGCAATGACGCCGTCGACAAGGTCGATCTGCAGGGCGCCGAGCAGCTGCTGGATCGCTGGCAGCAGGCCAACGACCGGATCAACGCCTACATCTCGGTCGGCAACTACCGGTCGGCCACCCAGGTGGCGTTGGGCAAGAACGAGGACGACTCCACCCCGGCCTTCGACAAGCTGGACGAGGCGCTCACCAAGGCCATCGAGCAAAGCCGTAATCATCTGCGCAACGACGTGCTCAACGCGAAGCGTGGCCTGGCCGGGGCGCAGATCGGTGCGGTGGTGCTGAGCCTGGGCGCGGCGATCGCGGTCGCGCTGGGGCTGTGGCCGCGACTGAAAGAGTATCGGTGATGAGGCGCCTGCTCGTCTTGGTCGCGGCGGCGGTGTTGCTGGTCGGCTGCGGTCACTCCGAACCGTTGAAAGTCGAGGCGATCCCCACGCTGCCGCCGCCGACACCGGTGGGCATGCAGGAATTGCCGATGGAGACCCCGCTGCCGCCGGATACCACCAGCCAGGACTGCAATCCCACCGCCAGCCTGCGCCCGTTCCCCAACAAAGCCGACGCTGACGCCGCCGTGGCCAACATCCGCACCCGCGGCCGGCTGATCGTCGGGCTGGACATCGGCAGCAACCTGTTCAGCTTCCGGGACCCCATCACCGGCGACATCACCGGCTTCGACGTCGACATCGCCGGGGAGGTGGCACGCGACATCTTCGGCGGGCCCAACCACGTCGAATACCGGATCCTGTCGGCCGACGAGCGCATCACCGCGCTGCAGCGCTCGCAGGTCGACATCGTCGTCAAAACCATGACCATCACCTGCGAGCGCCGCAAGCTGGTCAACTTCTCCACCGTCTACCTCGACGCCAGCCAGCGCATCCTGGCCCCGCGGGATTCCTCGATCAGCAAGGCGGCGGACCTGTCCGGGAAGCGGGTCTGCGTGGCCCGCGGCACCACCTCGCTGCGCCGGGTCCGCGAGATCGCGCCGCCGCCGGTCATCGTGTCGGTGGTGAACTGGGCCGACTGTCTGGTGGCGATGCAGCAACGCCAGATCGACGCGGTGTCCACCGACGACACGATCCTGGCCGGGTTGGTCGGCGAAGACCCGTCGCTGCGCATCGTCGGGCCGAACATGGCCACCCAGCCCTATGGCATCGGGATCAACCTGGACAACACCGGACTGGTCCGGTTCGTCAACGGCACCCTGGAACGCATCCGGAACGACGGCACCTGGAACACCTTGTACCGCAAGTGGTTGACGGACCTGGGCCCCGCGCCACTGCCGCCCCAACCGAAGTACGTGGACTGATGGGCAAGCCGGCGCAGCAAGACCAGCGGGACGAACTCGACCAGGACACCGCCGCCGAACCGGCTTACCAGCCGGAGGACGTGCAGACGGGTGCGACCGCCACGACGGGCCAGCCGCAGGCCACGCAGGCGTTGTTCCGGCCCGATTTCGACGACGACGATGACGACGACTCCGCCTGGACGCTGGGCTCCATAGACACCCAGCCGCAGGACCGCCTGGCCGGGGCGACGCGGTCGTTGCCGCCGGTCCGACAGCTCGGCGGCGGACTGGTGGAGATCCCGCGGGTGCCGGACATCGACCCGCTCAAAGCGCTGATGGAAAACCCGGTCGTCCCGGAGTCCAAGCGCTTCTGCTGGAACTGCGGGCGGCCGGTCGGGCGGTCGGGCTCGGAGGGCGAAGGCGCGTCGGAGGGTTGGTGCCCGTATTGCGGCAGCCCGTATTCCTTTGTGCCACAGTTGAATCCGGGCGACATCATCGCCGGCCAGTACGAGGTCAAGGGTTGCATCGCGCACGGCGGCCTGGGCTGGGTCTACCTCGCCGTAGACCACAACGTCAACGACCGGCCGGTGGTGCTCAAAGGCCTGGTGCATTCCGGTGACGCCGAGGCGCAGGCGATCGCGATGGCCGAGCGACAGTTCCTGGCCGAGGTCGTGCACCCCTCGATCGTGCAGATCTTCAACTTCGTCGAGCACAACGACAAGCACGGCGACCCGGTCGGCTACATCGTCATGGAGTACATCGGCGGGCAGTCGCTCAAGCGCAGCCGCAAGAACGGCAAGACCGAGAAGCTGCCGGTTTCCGAGGCGATCGCCTACATCCTGGAGATCCTGCCCGCCCTGAGCTATCTGCATTCCATCGGCTTGGTCTACAACGACCTGAAGCCGGAGAACATCATGCTCACCGAGGAGCAGCTGAAGCTGATCGACCTCGGCGCGGTGTCGCGGATCAACTCGTTCGGCTACCTGTACGGCACGCCTGGCTACCAGGCGCCCGAGATCGTGCGGACCGGCCCGACCATCTGCACCGACATCTACACCGTGGGGCGCACGCTGGCGGCGTTGACGCTGAATCTGCGCACCCGCAACGGGCGTTACGTGGACGGGCTGCCAGACGACGACCCGGTGCTGACCGAGTACGACTCCTTCGGCCGGTTGCTGCGCCGGGCCATCGACCCCGACCCGCGGCGGCGGTTCGCCAGCGCCGACGAGATGTCCGCGCAGCTGATGGGTGTGCTGCGTGAGGTGGTGGCCCAGGACACCGGGGTGCCCCGGCCCGGGTTGTCGACGATCTTCAGTCCCAGCCGCTCGACGTTCGGGGTGGACCTGCTGGTGGCGCACACCGACGTGTACCTGGACGGGCAGGTGCATTCGGAGAAGCTGACCGCCAAGGAGATCGTGACGGCGCTGTCGGTGCCGCTGGTCGATCCGGCCGACGTCGCCGCGCCGGTGCTGCAGGCCACGGTGCTGTCGCAGCCGGTGCAGACGTTGGACTCGTTGCGGGCCGCGCGGCACGGCTCGCTGGACGCCGACGGTGCCGACGTGTCCGAGTCGGTGGAACTGCCGCTGATGGAGGTCCGCGCGCTGCTGGACCTGGGTGACGTCAGCAAGGCGACGCGCAAGCTCAACGACCTGGCCGAGCGGGTCGGCTGGCAGTGGCGCCTGGTGTGGTACCGCGCGGTGGCGGAGTTGCTCACCGGCGATTACGACTCGGCCATCCGGGATTTCGCCGACGTGCTGGACACCTTCCCGGGGGAGCTGGCGCCCAAGCTTGCGCTGGCCGCGACCGCCGAGTTGGCCTCGCAGCCCGACGAGCAGAACTTCTACCGGCGGGTGTGGGGGACCAACGACGGCGTGATCTCGGCGGCTTTCGGATTGGCCAGATCCCTCTCGGCCGCCGGTGATCGCAACGGTGCGGTGCGGGTGCTCGACGAAGTACCGCCCACCTCAAGGCATTTCACCACCGCCCGACTGACCAGCGCGGTGACGCTGCTGTCCGGGCGGTCGCAGAACGAGATCACCGAGGAACAGATCCGCGACGCCGCGCGCCGGGTGGAAGCGCTGCCGGCCACCGAGCCACGCGTCCTGCAGATCCGCGCGCTGGTGCTGGGCGGCGCGATGGACTGGTTGCAGGACAACCGGGCCAATAATCAAGCCAGCACCAATCACATCCTGGGCTTCCCGTTCACCGACCACGGTCTGCGGTTGGGTGTGGAGGCGTCACTGCGCAACCTGGCACGTGTGGCGCCGACCCAGCGGCACCGGTACACGCTTGTGGACATGGCCAATAACGTGCGGCCGATCAGCACTTTCTAGTCGCCACCGTGGCGCTTCACCCTCGACCGCTGGGCGTTGCGCGTGAACCCTGGGCGTTGCGCGTGAAGCCTGGGCGAAGATCCGCCGATTTCCCCGCCCTACGTTCACTCCGAAAACCCTGACTTCACAACCAAAGCCAAGTACTCACACTCTACCGCTGTTCAGGAGCGCTCCCGCGTTGCGCGTGAAGCCTGGGCGTTGCGCGTGAAGCCTGGGCGTTGCGCGTGAACCCTGGGCGAAGATCCGCCGATTTCCCCGCCCTACGTTCACTCCGAAAACCCTGACTTCACAACCAAAGCCGTCATTGCCCACGCCAACCCCGTTCCTCCATCACCACTCTCACTCGGCGCACGATTTCGGCAGGCCGATTCTCGACGACGATGCGGACTATGATCCAGCCCATCTGCTCGAGCATCTCCAAGCGCCGAATGTCGTACACATATCGTCCGCGTTCGGTCTGGTGGTGCTTACCCTCGTATTCCACGCCAACCAGAAACTGTTCCCAACCCACGTCCACGTGCGCGAACGGAATCCCGTCCTTGCCCAGTACCGGGATCTGGGTCTGCGGCCGCGGGAACCCGGCTTCGATCAAGAGCAGCCGAAGGTAGGTCTCCCTCGGCGACTGCGCACCCGCGTCGACGAGTTCCAGCGCGGTCTCCAGACGTCGCAGACCTGGCGAGCGCGGGTGGCATCGTGCGAGTTCCAGTACATCGGGCACTTTGAACCCCGTCGCAGCCGCCAGCGCATCCAGTCGAGCAACCGCTGAGTGCAGTGCTCCCCTCCGGCCGATGTCGAATGCGGTGCGCTCCGCCGTGGTGACCGAACGGCCGTCGATCGTCTGCTTTTCACCGTCCAACAGCAGACACCTTCTGGTCACGATGCCACGGGGTGGTCGAGAGTTGTTACAGATCAATTCGATTGGGACGTCTCGGGGAATCCACCTGGCGCCGTGCAACGCAGCCGCGGCCGCACCCGCGACCGTAGCGCCTCCCTTGCACCACAGCCAAGCCGCCGCGATGCGCTGCTCCAGTAACGGCTCGGCCCGCGCCGCGAGGTAGACGTCGGGCAGCAAAGCGCGGTATCGCGTGCGCAGCTGATGGCGATTCAAGGTCCCACCGGCCAGCGCCCTGCTGCCGAAGAACGGCTCCTCCATGACCGGCAGAGTCCCACGGACAAGGCAAACCGCGCATTCGGCTATCCACAGCTACAACACGCCTACGCAGTCGCGCGCGATGGCCAGCTCCTCGTTGGTCGGCACGACCAGCACAGAGATTCGCGACTCGTCCGACGAGATGCGCCGAGCGCCGCTGCCGGTCGCGTTGCGGTCCTCGTCGAGCTCGATCCCCAACTCGCGCAGCCCGGCCAGAGCGTCCCGGCGCACCGCCACGTCGTGCTCACCGATCCCGGCGGTGAAGCTGATCACGTCGGTGTGGCCAAGCACCGCCAGGTAGGCGCCGATGTACTTGCGCAGCCGGTGGATGAACACGTCGTAGGCCAATTTGGCTGCGGCGTCGCCGGATTCGATGTTGGCGCGCAGCCGGCGGAAGTCGCGTTCACCAGCCAGGCCCTGCACACCGGACTTCTTGTTGAGCATCGTCTCGATCTCGTCGACGCCCATCTCGGCGGTGCGCCACAGGTAGCTGATGACGCCGGGGTCGACATCGCCGCTGCGGGTGCCCATCACCAGGCCCTCCAACGGGGTCAGACCCATCGACGTCTCCACCGGTCGGCCACCCACCACCGCCGACGCCGACGCGCCGTTACCCAGATGCAGCACAATCTGATTCACGCTGTCCAGAGGTCGGCCCAGGAACGCAGCGGCCTGCTGGCTGACGTATTCATGTGAGGTGCCGTGAAATCCGTACCGCCGGATCTGATAAGCAGCGGCCAGGCCCCGGTCGAGGGCATAGGTGGCGGCCGCCGCGGGCAGATGGTGAAAGAAGGCGGTGTCGAACACCGCGACATGGGGCACCTCGGGCAGCAGCTTGCGTGCCACTTCGATGCCCGTCAAGGCCGGGGGATTGTGCAACGGCGCCAGCGGCGAAAGCTGGTGTAGCTCTCCGACCACCGCGTCGTCCAGGCGCGTCGGTTCGTGGAATCTGTTGCCGCCGTGCACGACTCGGTGCCCAACCGCGACCAGCCCGCTGTCGTGCAGGTCGATGCCGTCCTCGGACAGCAGGTCGAACGCACGGCGCAGCGCCGCTTCGTGGTCGGCAACCGACGACGAGGGTTCCCCGATCTGCTCTACCACGCCGCCGGCCCGCGACTCCCCCGAGTCTGGATCGACGAGCTGAAACTTCAGCGACGACGAACCGGAGTTGATCACCAGCACCAGACGGTCACTCATCGGGGATACCCTGCGCCTGAATCGCCGTGATTGCAACGGTATTGACGATGTCCTCGACCAGCGCGCCCCGAGACAGGTCGTTGACCGGCTTGCGCAGACCCTGCAACACCGGCCCGATCGCGATGGCACCGGCGGACCGCTGCACCGCCTTGTAGGTGTTGTTCCCGGTGTTCAGGTCGGGGAAGATCAGCACCGTGGCGCGCCCGGCCACCGGCGAATCGCGCATCTTGGTGGCCGCGACCGACGGATCCACCGCGGCGTCGTACTGGATTGGACCTTCGACCAGCAGCTCCGGTTCCCGGGACCGCACCAGTTCGGTTGCCTCGCGCACCTTGTCGACATCCGCGCCGGATCCCGACGAGCCGGTGGAATAGGACAACATCGCCACCCGGGGGTCGATGCCGAACTGCGCGGCGGTGCGCGCCGAGCTGATCGCGATGTCGGCGAGCTGTTCGGGCGTCGGGTTCGGAACAATTGCGCAGTCCCCGTAGGCCAGCACCCGATCGGGCAGACACATCAGGAAGATGCTGGACACGGTGGACACATCGGGAACCGTCCGGATGATCTCCAATGCGGGACGGACGGTGTGAGCGGTGGTGTGCACCGCACCGGACACCATGCCCTCGACTATCCCGTTGTAGACCAGCATGGTGCCGAAATACGTTGCGTCGTTCATGATCTCGCGGGCTTGCTCGACGGTGACGCCCTTGGCCTTGCGCAGTTCGGCGTACTGCTCGGCGAATTGTTCGTGCAGGTCGCTGGAGCGGGGGTCGATCACCGTCGCCGCGTCCAGACTGACACCGAGTTCGGCTGCGCGCGAACGGACTTGCGTCTCGTCGCCCAGGATCGTCAGGTTGGCGACCTCGCGCTGCAGCAGGCGCCCGGCGGACTTCAGGATTCGGTCGTCCTCACCCTCGGGCAGCACAATGCACTTGCGGTCCGCCCGCGCCTGCTGTTGCAGCTGACGGGTGAACATTTGCGGCGTGATCACCGTGGGGATGGGAATGGCCAACTGCTCCAACAGGTCCGCGACGTCTACGTGGCGGTCCATCAGTTGCAGCGCCGTGTCGATCTTGCGTTGCGACGAGGCGGTGACCCGGCCGCGGGCCGAAGCCGCGGCGCTGGCGGTGTCGTAGGTGCCCAGCGTGGTGGCGATGATCGGCAGCCGCAGACGCAGGCCGGACACCAGGGCCGCTATCGAAGGATGCAGGTCGAAACCGCCGTTGAGGATGATGCAGGACAGCGACGGAAACCCTTGCGCCGCATGCGCACTCGCCACGGCCAGCACCACGTCCGAGCGGTCACCGGGAGTGATCACCGCCATGCCGTCGCGCAGCCGTTCCAGCACGTGGTCGGCGGTCATCCCGGCGACCATCACGCCCATCACCTCACGTTCCCGCAGCGTGGCGTCACCACTGACCGGTGTGCCGTTGACCGCGTCGCACAGTTCGGCCACCGTCGGAGCCGCCAGCAGCGGTTCCTCGGGCAATACATAGCTGCGCGGGGTGAACTCGCGCAGTGCCTCCCGGACCGCGTCCAGCTCGTCGGGTTCACACCGGTTGGCCACCACCGCCGCGGTGTGCGCCCGCTGCGTCGACAACTCCGCCAGGCAGACCTCGACGACGGCAGCGACCTCCTGCGGGGTGCGGTCCTTGCCGCGCACCATCAGCAGCACCGGCGCACCCAAGTTGACCGCGATCCGGGCGTTGACCGCGAACCCGGCCGGTGTCGTCGCGCCGCCGATGTCGGTGAAATCGCTGCCCACGATCACCACCGCGTCGCACTTCTCGGCCATCGCGTGATACGCGTCGGCGATGCACGACATCGCCGCGTCGCCGTCGTCGTGCAGTTGCTGGTAGGTCACCCCGACGCACTGTTCGTAGGGCAGGCCCGCAGTCGAGTGGTCGAGCAGCAACTCCAAGATGTAGTCGCGGCCGTCCCCCAACCGCGTAATCGGCCGGAACACACCGACTTTGGCGACGGTCGCGCCCAGGCGGTGCAGCAGGCCGAGCGCAATGGTCGACTTGCCGGTCTCGGCTTCGGGTGCGGCGATGTAGATCCCGGAGATGTCAGCCAAGTTTGCGCAACCTGGGTTCGAGATCCTTCTCGAAGAGCTCCAGGAAGCGCCGCTGATCGTGCCCGGGCGCGTGGAACACCAGGTGGTTGAGGCCCCACTGCACGTACTGTCCGACCTTCTCGACCGCCTCGTCGGGATCGGAGGACACGATCCAGCGCTTCGCGATCTGCTCGATCGGCAGGGCGTCGGCGGCCTTCTCCATCTCGATGGGGTCGTCGATGCTGTGCTTCTGTTCGGCACTCAACGACAACGGCGCCCAGAACCGGGTGTTCTCCTGGGCCAGCTCGGGGTCGGTGTCGTAGGAGATCTTGATCTCGATCATCTTGTCGATGTCGTCGACGTTGCGGTCGTTGATCTGCGCTCCCTCCCGGACCGCGGGCATCAGCTTCTCGGTGTAGAGCTCCTCACCCTTGCCGGACGTGCAGATGAAGCCGTCGCCGGCGCGGCCGGCGTACTTGGCCACCGCCGGGCCGCCGGCCGCGATGTAGACGGGGACGCCGCCCTCGGGCACGTCGTAGATGGAGGCGCCCTTGGTGCGGTAGTACTCGCCGTCGAAGTCGACGCGGTCGCCGCGCCACAATTCGCGCATCAGCCGCACGGACTCCCGCAGTCGGGCGAACCGCTCCTTGAACTCCGGCCAGTCCCCCTCGTAGCCGGTGGCGATCTCGTTGAGCGCCTCCCCGGTGCCGACGCCGAGGAAGACGCGGCCCGGGTACAGGCATCCCATCGTGGCGAACGCCTGCGCGATGACGGCGGGGTTGTACCGGAAGGTCGGGGTGAGCACCGACGTGCCCAGCTGCAGCCGCTCGGTGCGCTCCCCGACGGCGGTCATCCACGCCAGGGAGAACGGCGCGTGCCCGCCCTTGTGCCGCCACGGCTGGAAATGGTCGCTGACGGTGGCGCTGTCCATGCCGTGCGCTTCGGCGAGGACGGCCAGTTCGACGAGCTCGCGCGGTGCGAATTGTTCGGCGGACGCCTTGTATCCGAGTTTCAGTTCAGCCACTGTTTCTTTCTACTCCTACACTTCCCGGCATGACGGACCTAGTACAAGTCACCGACAGCGTCCACCTCGCCCACGGCGAAGCGGTCAACTGGACGCTGGTCACCGACGACACCGGCGTGATGCTGATCGACGCCGGCTACCCCGGCGACCGCGAGGAGGTGCTGACTTCGCTGCGCACGCTGGGCTACGGTCCTGGCGACCTGCGCGCGATCCTGCTCACCCATGCCCATATCGACCACCTGGGCACCGCGATCTGGTTCGCCAGGGAGCACGGCACCCCGGTGTACTGCCACGCCGACGAGGTGGGGCACGCCAAACGCGAATACCTGGAACAGGTCAAGATCAGCGATCTCGCCCTGCGCCTCTGGCGGCCCCGCTGGGCGGTGTGGACCGCCCATGTGGTGCGCAGTGGTGGGCTGATCCGCGAAGGGATCCCGACCACCCAGCCGCTGACGCCCGATGTCGCCGCCGCGTTGCCCGGCCGTCCGCGACCCGTGTTCAGCCCCGGCCATACCAACGGCCACTGCTCGTATCTGGTCGACGGGGTGCTGGCCAGCGGGGACGCGCTGGTCACCGGACACCCATTGCTGCGTCAGGAAGGCCCGCAACTGCTGCCCGCCATCTTCAGCTACAGCCAGCAGGAGTGCATCCGCACGCTATCGGTGCTGGCCGAGGTGGAGACCGAGATCCTGGCTCCTGGCCACGGGCCGCTGTGGCGCGGCCCGATCCGCGAGGCCACCGATGCCGCGCTACAGAAAGCGCGTTAGTCCGCCAGGTGCTCGCGCAGTGTCGTGCCGGTGTATTCGGTGCGATAGGCGCCGCGCTCCTGCAGCAGCGGCACCACCCGGTCGACGAATTCGTCGAGACCGTGCGGGGTCAGGTGCGGCACCAGGATAAACCCGTCGCAGGCGTCGGCCTGAACGTAGCGGTCGATCTCGTCGGCGATATGCGTTGCGGTGCCGACGAATTGCTCTCGGCTGGTGACGGCGATGATCAGCTCGCGGATGGACAGGCCCTCCGCTTCGGCTCGCTCCCGCCACCGGCGCGCCACCTTCACCGGATCCCCGTGGCGCACGCGTCCCTGGGTGATGTCGCTGTCGAGGACCGGATCCATCTCGGGAAGGGGACCGTCCGGGTCGTAGTCGCCGAGTTCGCGGCCCCACACCTGCTCGAGCATCGCGATCGCGGTGGCACCGCTGACCTGCTGATGGCGAATGTGGCGCGCCTTGTCCCGCGCTTCGTCGTCGGTGTCGCCCAGGACGAAGGTAGCCGCCGGAAAGACCTTGAGCTGGTTGGGATCCCGGCCGCTGGCCCGGGCCCGGCCCTTGACGTCGGCGTAGTAGCGCTGCCCGTCTTCCAGCGAACCGTGCAGGGTGAACAACGCGTCGGCGTGCCGCGCGCCGAACCCGCGGCCCTCGTCGGAGTCACCGGCCTGCAGCAGCACCGGGTGACCCTGCGGACCGGCCGGCAAGGTCGCGTAACCGCGCACGTCGAACTGTGAGCTCGAATACTCAACGCTACGAATGTGTTTGGGATCGACATAGACCCCGGCCTCGACGTCGGCCAGCACGGCATCGGGCGCCCAACTGTCCCAGAAGGCACGGGCGGCGGTCAGGAACTCCTCGGCCCTGCGGTAGCGGTCGGCGTGGCCCAGAAACCCGCCGCGGCGGAAGTTGGCCCCGGTGAACGCATCCGAGGAGGTGACGATGTTCCACCCGGCCCGCCCCTCGGACAGATGGTCCAGGGTGGCGAATTGCCTTGCCACCTCGAATGGTTCGTTGAAGGTGGTGTTGATGGTGCCGGTCAGGCCGATCCGGTCGGTGACGCCGGCCAGCGCCGCCAGCACGGTGAAGGTGTCCGGGCGGCCCACCACATCCAGATCGTGGATGCGGCCACGGTGCTCACGCAGCCGCAGCCCCTCGGCGAGGAAGAAAAAGTCGAACAAGCCTCGTTCGGCGGTGCGGGCCAGGTGCACGAACGAGTCGAACTCGATCTGACTGCCCGACGTGGGATCGGTCCACACGGTGGTGTTGTTGACGCCGGGGAAGTGAGCGGCCAGGTGAATGGGCTTGCGGCTCATGGTGTGATCCCCCACCGCCGCGCGATCAGTTCGTGGGAGCGCAGCCGGTCCTCATGCCGATGGGTGACCGAGGTGACGACGAGTTCGTCGGCGCCGGTCACCTGTTGCAGCGCCGCGAGCTTTTCGGCGACCTCGTCCGGATCGCCGACGAATTGCGTTGCGGTGCGGTCTTTTACCATCTCCTGTTGTTCGTCGGTCAGCGGTTCACAGTCGTCGGGATCCGGGTACGGCGCGGCACCACCGGTCCGGACGGAATAGACCCAGCGGCCGTAGCTCGATGCCAGACGCCGAGCGGTGGCGGAGTCGTCGGCGACGACGATGTCGGCCGACACCGCAACGTAGGGGCGCTGCAATGACTTCGACGGGACGAAGGCTTCGCGGTAGGCGTCGATGGCTTCCAGCGCGGTGGCCGGGGTGATGTGGTAGCTGCCGACGAACGGCAACCCGAGCGCTCCGGCCAGCGCGGCGCTGGGTCCTTTGGTGCTGCCGAAGATCCAGGGTGTCAGGTCGGCGCCTTCCCCGGGCGTGGCGTGCAGGTGGTGGCCGTCGACGTGGTAGTTGCCGGTCAGCATCGCGATGATGTCGCCGACCATCTCGGCGAAGTCCGGTGTCACCGCCTCGGGCTGCTGCAGGACCGACATGGTCGCCTGAATCTGGCCGAGACCCAGCATCTTTCGGAGGTCGAACGGCGTGGGGATCACCACTCCGTCGACTTCGTGCCAAACGCGGGGCGGCTTCGGCTCCCGCCGCTTGGGCTTGTCCTGCTTGGCACGCCGCTGACCGGAGCGCCCCACGCCCAGGTCGATACGGCCCGGATAGAAGGCGTCGAGCATCCCGAAGCTCTCCACCACCGAGGCCGCGGTGTGATGACCCAGTTGCACGGCGGCCGAACCCACCCGGATCTTGTTGGTAGCAGCGGCGATCTGCCCGATCAGCACCGCCGGCGCCGCACTGGCGACGGCGACGAAGTGGTGCTCGGCAATCCAGAAGCGGCGGTACCCCCACCGCTCGGCGCGCTGCGCCAACTCGACTGTGTTGCGCAGCGCGGTGGCCGCGTCGCTGCCGGAGCTGATCGGCGACAGGTCCAGTATCGACAGCGGGATCATCGATTCACCCCCGTGTACCGATTGGGCGCCGCCGGCAGGCCGAGCCGTTCCCGCAACGTCTCACCGTCCCGGTAGGCGGTCCGGAATTGCTTGGCGCGCTGCAGGAGCGGCACCACGTCATCGACGATCACCGGCAGGTCCGTGGCGTTGACGGCCGGCCGCAACCGCACGCCGTCGATCCCCAGAGTCTGCCAGTGCAGCACCATGTCCACCAATCCCGTTGCGGTACCGGACCAGACCAGCGTGTCGGACACAAAGTCAGCATTGTCGTGAAACGAAACCACCACGTCCGCAAACACTTTCAGTCGTGTTGATGGTATCTCGGCGAGGATGCCGCGCAGTGAATCGGCATCGGTGGGCGTGACGAACACGAGGTCGGCGCTGTCGGCGGCGAACTCGTAGACCGGGCCGGCGTGCGCCAGCGCGGCCACCACCGGCTGGCCCTGCGGCGGGCGCGGCGTGATCGACGGACCCTTGACCGAGAAGAACTTTCCGGTGAAGTCGATGTAGTGCAGCTTGTCCCGGTCGACGAAGCGTCCGGTGGCGGCGTCGCGGATCACCGCGTCGTCCTCCCAGCTGTCCCACAGTCGGCGTACCACCTCGACGTAGTCGCGGGCCTCGGCGAACAGCTCGGCCGGATCGACGGTCCGCCGGCCGAACAGCGCCGCCTCGTGGCTGGTCGAACTCACCCTGGGCTGCCAGCCGGCCCGGCCGTGTGACACGAAGTCAAGGGTGGCAATGGCTTTGGAGATGTGGAACGGCTCGGTGTGGGTGACGGTGGCGACCGGGATCAACCCGATGTGCCGGGTGGCCGGGGCGATCCGCGCCGCGACCAGCACCGCGTCGCCGCGGCCGGCGAGACGCTCGGGACGAATCCGCTCACCCCGTCCGATCTGCGGCATCAGGGTGTCGTCGATGGTGAGGAAGTCGAGGAAGCCGCGTTCGGCGGTGACCGCCAGGTCGGCCCAGTAGCGGCCGCTGAGCACCGACCCGGCGGTGCCCGGCGTGACGC
Organism: Mycobacterium sp. NGS22; assembly: GCF_059813095.1. Lineage (NCBI taxonomy): Bacteria > Bacillati > Actinomycetota > Actinomycetes > Mycobacteriales > Mycobacteriaceae > Mycobacterium > Mycobacterium sp. NGS22. The sequence goes on along the minus strand of NZ_JCALDY010000013.1, from coordinate 44,572 downwards.
GCCAGGCCTGTGGGAGCCAGCCGTGCCCGTCGAGGGCCACCCCCAGATGCAAAGTCATGAAAGCGCCTTCAGGAAGGCGATCGGCAGCACCGGGCCCCGGGTCGGCAGCGGTTCGGCCAGCTGGGTGTATCCGGTCGAACGGTACAGCTGCACGGCCTCGGGTTGACGGTCGCCGGTGATCAGGTAGACCCGCCGATAGCCGCTGGCGGCGGCTCCGGCTTCCAGCGCGGCGACCAGCGCGGCGGCGTACCCGCGGCGGCGATGATCGCGGTGCGTCCAGACGCGCTTGATCTCGGCGGTCTCGTCGTCGTACCGGCAGAATGCGCCTCCGGTCACGGGCTGCGCGTCGACCATGCCGATCAGCATGCCGCCGTGCGGCGCCGCGAACTCCCCGTCCGGGCCGTCGACCAGCCAGTCGCGGTAGCGACGCCGCTCCCCGCCGTACCGGTCGGCGTACTCGTCGGCCAGTTCGTCCAGCAGCGGCTGCGCCAGCGGGTCGCTCAGCGCGACGGGCACAAACCGCAGCGCCGAAGGTGTGGACATCACGTAACTGTCTAACGCGCGTCGGCTGGAAGCATTCCGGTGAGGTATCGCGGGCTGACGGCGACATCGTGCGGGCTCATGCGCCGACGACCCGCCAATCCGATGGCGGCGACCAACTCGAGGATGCTGCGGTCGGTGACCTGCCAGCCCCGGGCGGCCAGGTTCTCCGGGATGGAATGGAACTCGGCGTTGTACGTCAACTTGGTCAGGTCGACGTCCAAGCCCTGGCCGCGCCACTGGTCGATGAAGGCCCGCCCTTCCTGCAGCTGCATGGGGGTCCACGGCAGGTAATCCGCGGCGAACCAGCTACCCGGGGCGCTGACCGCGCTGACGTCACGAAGCAGGCGATCCTGCGCATCGGGCGGCAGATAACCGACCAGCAGGTTCTCCGCGATCCACATGGTGGGCTGGGCCGGATCGAAGCCGGCACGACGCAGCGCCGTCAGCCAATCTGCGCGCAGGTCGACACCCACCGCGCACCGATGCGCGCTCAGCTTGGCACCCAGGTCGCGCAATACCCGCACCTTGAAGTCGACCACATCGGGCTGGTCGAGTTCGTACATCCGCGTCCCGGCCGGCCACCAGAGCCGGTACGCGCGGGAATCCAGCCCGCAGCCCAGGTTCACCGCCTGCCGAATTCCGGCCCGGGCGCCGCTGGTGAGGAACTCGTCCAGGAACCGGCCGTGCACCCCGAGAATGTTGATCATCCCCGACATCATCGGATTGTCGCCGCCGTCGGCCGCGTACTGCTCGTCGTCGATCAACCGGATGAAGTACTCCACCCCGGCGGCGCGGACCAGCGGAGCGGCGAACGGATCGTTGATCAACCCCTTGTTGGTGGCGACCGCGCGGGCGGTCGCGCCGAACGTCGCGGTCATTCCGACGCCGGTGAACAGATCCCAGGTGTCGCCGTCCTCGCGTACCACGTGTCCGGCCTGTCAGCCGTCCAGTGCTTTGAAGGCGGCTCGCCATCCGAGCAGGAACATCGCGGTCACCGTCGAGGCGACCGCCACGAATGCCGCGGCCACGCTGGCCGAACTGGCTTTGCGCAGCGCCATGCCGGTCACCACGGTGGATAGCCAGACGATCACCCCGGTCGGCGCCACGTCGGTGGGCCGTCGCCACGCGCGCGACGCCAGCCAGCCGATGGCGGTGCCGGTCAGAAACGGCCACGCCGTCTCCGCCAACCCGCCGACGCTGACGCCTTCGTCGTGGCTACGGCGGCCGAGGGCACAGAAAGCAAGGATCGCCACGACGTCTACGCCCAGCCAGGCCGGCCCACGACGTGGTTGCATGCAGCGAGACTACCGGTCCCGGGCAGGATTGAGGGATGAACACAGACGCGCCGCCGACCTTTGATCCCTACGACCCGCTGGGTCTGGACGCGTCGTTGTCCAGCGACGAGATCGCCGTACGGGACACGGTGCGGGCCTTCTGCGCCGAGCACGTCACCCCGCACGTGGCCGAGTGGTTCGAGGACGGTGACCTGCCGGTGGCGCGGGACCTGGCCAAGCAGTTCGGCGAATTAGGGCTGTTGGGAATGCATCTGGAGGGCTACGGGTGCGGCGGGGCGTCGGCGGTGCACTACGGGCTGGCCTGCCTGGAACTGGAGGCGGCCGACTCCGGGATCCGGTCGCTGGTGTCGGTGCAGGGTTCGCTGGCGATGTTCGCGATCTGGAACAACGGGTCCGAGGACCAGAAGCAGCAGTGGCTGCCGGGTATGGCGGCCGGTGAACTGATCGGCTGTTTCGGGTTGACCGAGCCCGACGCCGGCTCCGACCCGGCCGCGATGACGACCCGGGCCCGGCGTGACGGGTCGGACTGGGTGCTCAACGGGCGCAAGATGTGGATCACCAACGGTTCGATCGCCGACGTCGCCGTGGTGTGGGCCGCGACGGACGACGGCGTGCGCGGCTTCGTCGTCCCCACCGACACGCCCGGCTTCTCCGCGAACACCATCCACCACAAGCTGTCGCTGCGCGCCTCGATTACCAGCGAGTTGGTGCTCGACGACGTCCGGCTGCCCGAGGACGCCCTGCTGCCCGGGGCAACCGGACTGCGCGGCCCGCTGGCGTGTCTGTCGGAGGCGCGCTATGGAATCGTCTGGGGCTCAATGGGTGCGGCACGCTCGGCGTGGCAGTCCGCGCTGGACTACGCGTCGCAGCGCACCCAGTTCGGCCGCCCGATCGCCGGGTTCCAGTTGACCCAGGCCAAGCTGGTCGACATGGCGGTCGAACTGCACAAGGGACAGTTGCTGTCGCTGCATCTGGGCCGGCTCAAGGACAGTGTGGGTCTGCGTCCCGAACAGGTCAGCTTCGGCAAGCTCAACAACACCCGCGAGGCCATCGAGATCTGCCGGACGGCACGAACGATATTGGGCGGCAACGGAATATCGCTGGAGTACCCGGTGATCCGGCATATGGTGAACCTGGAGTCGGTGTTGACCTATGAGGGAACTCCGGAGATGCACCAACTGGTGCTCGGCCAGGCGTTCACCGGCGTGGGCGCGTTCCGGTAGAGGGGTAGCTGATGAGAGTTCTGTTGAGCGCTGCCCTGGCCGCCTTCTCGGTGATCTTGTGCCCCACGGCACAAGCCGACCCGGCGCTGCCGACCATGACTTCGACCGGCAGCGGACCCGTGGTGGGCGGTGGCGCCAACGCCGCAATTGCGCAGCAGCTGTACAGCTTTCACGACGCCAATATCCAAGAGGTCGACGGTAACGACGCGGCGGCATTCATCACGGCCGCTTCGGGTGTGGCCAACCGCGACGTCGCGACGGTGTTTCAGCCGTTGCAGCGGTCCCTGGGTTGTCAGGTGAACGGGACCGGGTTCGGGGCGCGGGCCTATCGTCGGGCCGACGGCAACTGGGGTGGCGGCATGCTGGTGATCGCCAAAAGCAGCGTGTCCGACGGTGAAGCGCTGAAGGCGTGCGTCAAGAACAGTTGGCGTAGGGCGACGGTGGGCACCCCGACGTCGATGTGCAACAGCGGCTGGAGTTACCCGCCCTACAGCGACATCAAGCGCGGCGAAGGCTATTTCGTGCTGTTGGCAGGTAGCAACTCGGACTTCTGCAGCGGACCTAACGGCAACTACCGGACCACCGCGAGTGCCTGGCCCACCTAGAAGGGTGGGGGTTCGTCGTCGGGGCCTGGTGGTGGGCTGGTGTCGGTCCAGCCGGTGACGCTGGCGTGGCGGTTGGCCATGCGGGCTTGGTGGTTGTGTCGGCGTTCGGCGGTGACGCGCTGAGCGCGGTTTTGGGCGCGGGTGCGGCGGCGTTTGGGCATCATCGCGCCGCGTTGGGCGCAGTGGTCTTGGGGCGCAATGGTTTCGGGGGTGGGCATGCCGCCGACGGCGGTGCACAGGCTGGGGAACAGCAGGGCGCTGCCGGGGGTGGTGACGTGGGTGTCGCCGGCGGGGGAGGTCAGGATCAGGGTGCCGTCGGGTAGTTGTTGTTCGGTCCAGCCCCAGAAGGTTTTGACCAAATGGTGGGTACGGCAGTAGCACTTGGTGTTGGCCGGGTGGGTGGGCCCGCCTTGCGACCACGGGATGGTGTGATCCAGGTCACACTGGGTGGCGGGAACGTCGCAGCCCGGCCAGCGACAGGTCAGGTCCCGGCAGCGCACGAAATCGGCCAACGCTTTCGACGGGCGGTAGTGCGGTTCGGGGGCGCAGTACCCGGGGTGGATCAGCGGCACCTGTTTGGCGGTCTGGGCCAGTTCGGCGAGCAGTTCGGGGGTGATGAGCCCTTCGGCGCCGATCATCGCCGCCGGGTGGTCGGCGGTGCCGTTGAGGCTGTCGTGGGTGGCGATGACGTGGATGACGACCGGGCCGGCCGGTGGGCGGGTGGCCGCGGTGCAGTCCGGGCGGTCGCAGCGGCAGGCCAGGCGCTCGTTGCCGGCGGCTAGGGCCCCGATGGCATCGGCGCGGCGTTGGGTGCGGGTGCGCGGGTCATGGCAGCACACGGTGGCCGCCAGCGCGGACAGTTTGTCGTCCAGGGCGCGGGCATCGGGGCTGGCCAGGTGGCCTTGGATGTCGCTGAGGCCTTCGAAGTCTTCTCCGATGTAGATCTCGCGGTCGCGCTGGCGTTTTTTGCGCCGGCGCACCGCATCGAGGTCGAGGCGGGCCACGATCTTGTCGACCTGCGCCGAGAGCCGCCAGCCGCTCAGGGCGGGCCAGCGGGTGATGTTGGTGGCCACCAACGCATCCACCCGGGCCAGCACCTGGGGGTCCTCGATCAGATCGGTGCGCGAGACCACCGTGGCGAACGCCGAGAAACCGATGTCCCCGCGCTCGAACACCGCCGCGGTCTGGGGCAGGCGTTCCCCCATGGCGCGGGCATAGTGGACTTTGCCCGAGGCCCAGGACTGGCTGATCTTCAGGCCTGCGGCCACTTCGGCGGCCACCGCGGCCGTGGTGTCGATCGCCCACGCCTGGGTTTCGGCGCTGCGGGAGAGCCGATAGCTAAACAGCTGCCAGATCGCGGCCAGCTGGGTGGCCTCGGCCTGGTTGATCAGCCGATCGGCGTTTTGAATATGGGTCATCCACGCCGTGGACGCCGCGGTGGTCTCGCTCAACGCCTCCCGATGGGCGAACACCGCCCCCATCGACTCCTCGAACTGCGCCACCTTCGCCGCGGCAGCAGCCTCCGGATCCGATTGTTCGAACATACGTTCGATACTACCACAGGTTGCAGAAGGCCGCGAACCCCCAGTGCATGCGGGCCGACCGTGGGGGCACTCATTAGGCTGCCGCGCATGAAAGCAGTCGTCGTCGGCGCCGGAATCGCCGGACTTGCGGTCGCCAGCGGACTGCAGCGGGCGGGCTGGGAAGTCCAGGTCCTGGAACGGTCGGCCGATTCGCAGCCGCCGCGCGCCGGATTGTCCATCTTCGGCAACGGTTTTCGGGCTCTGGACGAGCTCGGCCTCGGGCCGGCCGTCCGGGCGATCTGCGCCGACGTGCCCCCGTTCACCAAGTCGGGCATCCGCAAACCCGACGGCGGGTTCGTCGTCACGTTCGACAAGGCGGCATACGAGCACCTGCGCGCGGTCGACCGCACCGAGCTGCACGCGGCGCTGCTGGGCACCCTCGCCCCCGGCACCGTGCAGTGGGGACAGCGCGTCATCGAGGTCAGCGACGGAGCCATCCGGACCGACGACGAGAACGTCGCCGCCGGTGCAGACCTAATCGTCGGAGCCGACGGCATCCGCAGCCGGGTCCGCGCGAGCCTGCCGCAGGACCGCCCGACCCGCCGTTGCGGCTACGGGGTGTGGCGCGCTCTCACGTCCCGGCCCGTGCCCATCGGCGAGGGCGGCGAGACGTGGGGTGCCGGCGAGCGATTCGGGCTGGCCCCCCTCAAGGACGGCCGGGTGTATTGGTTCGGTGTCGCGGACTGCGCGAAAAACGAAACCGGCGTCGAAGCTCTCGACGAGGTCCGAACCCGCTTCGGTCACTGGCACGAGCCGATCGCCGAACTGATCGATGCCACCGATCCCGGGGCCGTCCACTACACCCACGCCGAAGAACTCGAGGGACCGCTGAAGTCCTACGTGCACCGCAACGTCGTGCTGATCGGTGACGCGGCGCACGCAATGTCGCCGAATCTCGGCCAGGGCGCCAACCAGGCACTCGAGGACGCCGCAACCCTGTGTGCCCTACTCACCAACCAGGATCTGGGTCAGGCGCTGCAGAGATACGACCGGCTCCGTCGTCCCCGCACCCAGCGCATCGCGCGCGAATCGCACGCCATCGGCATCGCCGGCCAGTGGCGTCATCCGCTGCTGGTCTGGGCACGCGAAACGGGCATGACACTGGTTCCGAACTGGATTTTCAGCCGCCGGACTCTCCGACTGCAGGAATGGAAAACGTCCACCTAGAAAATTAACGGTGTGTAAGGTTAGCCTGTCCTGCACCAAATCTGCGTCGCGACTTTCCCAGGGGCCTTACACATGCTGATCGAGATGACCGGCGTCAGCAGGACCTATCAGCGGGGCCAGGAGCTGGTCAAAGCGGTCGACAACGTCACCTTGTCCCTCGGCACCGAGAAGCTGGTGGCCATTACGGGACAGTCGGGTTCGGGCAAGAGCACGCTGCTGCACCTCATCGGTGGCATCGACCGTCCCGACCAGGGCTCGATCACGGTCGACGGCGAGGAGCTGTCGCGCAAGAGTGACGACGAACAGTCCGAATACCGGCGCCGCAAGGTGTCGTTCATCTTCCAGTTCTTCAACCTGCTGCCCACGCTGACCGCCTGGGAGAACGTGGCCATGCCCCGGGTGCTGGACGGGTCGTCGATCAAGGAGGCCCGCCGGGACGCCTGCGAATTGCTGGAGATGGTGGGGCTGGGCGACCGCATCGATCACAAACCCTTCCAGTTGTCCGGGGGTCAGATGCAGCGCGTCGCCATTGCCCGCTCGCTGATCATGAAGCCGGGTGTGGTGCTGGCCGACGAGCCGACCGGCAATCTGGATTCGGAGTCCGGCAAGAACATCCTTGCGTTGTTGCGCAAGATCGCCGACGAGGGCGCGTGCTCGGTGCTGATGGTGACGCACGACCCGACGATCGCGGCCGCCGCCGACCGCGAAATCGTCATGCGTGACGGCAAAGTCGTCGAATCCGCATGATCGCCCGCTTCAGGCTGCTCAACCTGCGCTACGCGGTTGCGCACTGGAAACGATCGTTGAGTTGCGTTGCGGCGGTGATGATTGCGACCGCGTTGTTGGTGGCCATCGCCGGAATTTACAGCTCGTTGACCAAATCGGTGGCGACGATGTCCGAAGACCTCTACGGCAGAGCGGCTTTCGAGGTCACCGGCGCGGCCGACAGTGGTATGCCCGAATCGCTGGTCGCCGAGTTGCACGCGGTCGACGGGGTGGCCGCCGCCGAGCCGATCGTGAAGGCGACGGTCAATGCTCCCCGTTCCGGCACAACGCTTCTCGGTGTCAGCCCCGATATCCGGGTGCTGGACAACCGGGTGGGCAACGAACTGGTGCAACAGGCCGATCAGAGCAAGCTGGCCGGCGGCGCGATCGCCGGCCCCGGCCTGGGCACCGCTGCCGGCGCCCAAGTGGAAGTCAACAACACCCGTGTGAACGTGGTTTTCGTGCCCAAGGGGGATCTCGCCGAGAAGTACAACGCGGGAGACTATTTGATCGTCCCGCTGCCGATGGCGCAGCAGCTGCTCAACCAACCCGGCCGGGTGACGTCGGTGTTCGTCGTGGCCAAGCCGGGCGCCGACCTCAAAGCGTTGAGCGCCGATCTGGTTCGGGTGGTCGATCACCGCGCGGTGGTCGCCGAACCGCAGTTCCGCGTCGCCCAGACCGACAACTCCGTCTCGCTCACCCGCGACACCTTGCTACTGGTCGGTTCGATCGCCCTGGTGGTCGCGATGTTCATCGTCTTCAACACCATGAATATGGCTGTGGTGCAACGCCGTCCGATGATCGCCACGCTGCGCGCGCTGGGCGCCAGGCGCGGACAGTTGGCCAAGGACCTGCTGCTCGAGGTGGCCCTGCTCGGCTTTCTCGGTGGCTTGCTGGGGGCGCCGCTGGGTGCGGCGATGAGCTTCCTGGCGATCAAGCGTCTGCCGCCGTTGATGCTGCAGTCGGTCGACGTCAAACCGGACTACTTCTTCCCGGGAACCGCGATCACAGTGGTGATCTCGCTGGGGATCGTGGCCTGCGTGCTGGGCGCCGCCTGGCCGGCGATGATGGTCTTCCGGGCATCGCCGATCGCCGCGATGCGACCGGTGGAACTGGAAAGCCTGGGTGCCGACCGGAACCGCCCGCATTGGCTCGGGGTGGTCGTCGGGGCGCTGCTCACCGGCGCGGCGTTCTTCGTCGCACTGCGTCTGCACGACGAAAAGACTTTCGCCGGAGGTGTTCTGGTGCTGGTCGGTGTCCTCACGCTGTGCTGGGCGCTGGGTCCGGTGCTGGTGGCGTTGAGCAGCCGGATCGCCGCGCTGATGGGGCCGGCCGGTCAGGTCAGCCGCTCGACGATGACGGCGTCGGCCAAACGGACGTGGGCGAACCTGATGATCGTGATGATCGCGGTGGCGCTGGGCAGCGTGACCAGCGGCGTGCTGACCGACGTGGTCGACTCCACGGGAAATGCCTTCGCCTCGTTGGCCGGTGCGGACATGTACCTGTCCGCGGCATCGAAGGAAGTGGTGCCGATCAGCCCGCTGATCCCCCAGGGGACGGACCGGGAAGTGCGGGCGATCCCCGGTGTCGTCGACGTCAAACCGGTCCAGTACGCCTTCGTCAACGTCGGCAGCGACCGCGTTCTGGTGGTCGGCTCCGACCCCGGCACAGTGACCCCCGCCTTCGCCGCGATGGAGCACGCGGTCCGCGCCAAGGTCGAGGCCGGCGACGGCATCGTGGTATCGCGACAACTGCTCAGGCGCCTGGACCGCCGAGTCGGGGACACGCTGACCCTGAGCACCCCGTCCGGTGAGCAGAGCGTGCAGATCCTCGGTGTGGTCGACTATCTGACCACCGAACGCGGCATGATCGCAATGTCGTTGTCGCACATGAAATCCTGGTTCCAGCGTGACGGCGCCACCTACCTGGAAGTGCACGTCGACAATCCCGGCGACGTGCCCGCCGCGCTGCGACAGCTCGAAAAGGTCGCCGCGGCAAAGGGTTTGTTCGCCTTCAGCGGACAGGACGCCGTCGACTCGGGCAAGGGTGCGGTGGCCCAGATCGGCTCGCTGGCGGTCTTCGTGCAGTGGATCGTGGCGCTGTTGGCGGCGATGGCGCTGTTCAACGCGTTCATGATCTCGGTGATCGAACGCAAGCGGGAGATCGGCGTGCTGCGCGCCATGGGTGCGTCGCGGCGCTACATCACCAAGTCGATCCTGGTGGAGTCGACCAGCATCGCGTTGCTGGGCGGCGCACTGGGCATGCTGACCAGCGTAGTGGTGCATCGACTCGGCACGCTGATCATGAGTTCGGTCACCGCTATCACCGTGCGGTATTCGTTCTCGCCGCTGGACCTACTCACCGTCGTGGTCGCGGTGATCCTCTGTTGGAGTGGGGCTTTGCTCCCCGCGTCTCGTGCCGCGAAATCGACCATCGTGGACGCCTTGGAAGTGGAGTAGCCCGTGGAGGAGCGCCAACTGATGACCGACGCCCGCCCGGCGCCACCGGCCGGGCCATCCGGGCTAACCGGGTTTCTGCAGAAGCCCAGTGCGGAACGGCTGGAACTGGTGCGGACCTGCCCCGGCATCGACGCGCCGGCCACCTGGCGCCTCGCGCAGTTCGTGGCGTTCTCGCGGCCCAGGACGTGCATCCCGGGCATGCTGGGCTTCTATCTCGCCAGTGTCGTCGCCGGCCAGGTCTCACCACTGGCCCTCGTCGTCGGGATGATCGTCTCCTACCACATCGCCGCGATAGCGAACCTCTACAACATCTACACCGACATCGCCGAGGACAACGAGAACATCCCGTCCCGGGTGTTCGAACTCAGCCGCTACGGCCGCGACCGGCTGTTGCGCCACACCCACCTGCTGGCCGCGATCAACTTCGCGCTCTCGCTGCTGGTCAATCCGTGGTTCGCGGCCCTGACGTTCCTGGCTTTGATTGGCTGCCAACAGTATTCGTTCCGACCGTTGCGCATGAAAGCCCGCGCCCGGATCGGCATCCTGTATTTCGCGAACGCGGTGGCGTATCCGTATGTGAGCGCGGTGCTCGCCTCGGATCTGAGGTTCGCTGTGCTGACCGACCCACAGTACTGCGCGTTGGCCCTGTACCTGTTCGTCTGGTTCTGCGCCAAGGGCCTCACCAAGAATGTGCCGGATTACGAAGGGGACAAACGGGTCCACGTGACGACGTCGGCGACGTTGAGCGCCACCAGGCGCCGCGCCGCGATGATCGCCGCGGTCGCGACCGTGCTGGTGTACGCGGCCATCGTGGTTCCGGTGGGTGCCGGCTTCCTCGCCGCCAAGTATCTGATCGCCCTGATCTGGTTGCCAGTGGCGTGTTTTCAAGCCTGGCGTCTGGTGCACACGGTCGATCAGAAATCGTCGAACGACATGCTGCGTGACGACATGTTCGTCTCGGTCGGATATCTGTCGACGCTGATCCTGATCGAACGAATCTCGTTCGTCTCGGTCGCGGTGGTGGTCACCGGATTCGCCATCATGCTGCTCACCGACCGGCTGCGGCTGGACACCAGGCGTGCGGAGGACTTCGAAACGCCATGAGGGTCAAGCGGATTACTCACCACGGCGACCCCCGGAAGCTGCGAATGGATTTCGATCTGTCCCGCAACGAACTGCACCTCGACCCCCTCCCGCAGGTGCTGGAATTACTCGCTACCAGCGCGGTCACCCTCAGCCATTACCCGCAGCACCACCATGTCGCGGAACTGACCGCGGGCATCAGCGCCCTGCACGGCGTCCCGCGAGACCAGGTCGTCATCGGTCCGGGCAGCGTCGGCGTGCTGGACGCGATCCTGCATGCCGATCCGGTGCGAGAGTCCACGATCTTCGGGTTGCCGACGTTCGACGAGTACGCGGTGCTGGTCGCGCGGGCCGGCGGCGTCCCGGTCGGGGTGGCCAGCGACCCGCCGGGGACCCAATCGCTAAACGGCATCCTTTCCCATGTCGACGCGTCGACCCGGCAGGTGATCGTCGCCGCGCCACACAGCCCCACCGGCGCCACGGTGAGCCTGGCCGACCTCGCCGCGTTGCGCCACGCTCTACCCAAACATGTTCTGCTGGTTGTCGATCAGGCCTACGCGGAGTTCGACGAGACCCTGCCTCCCGACGCGGTGGGTCGCCTGGTGACCGAACTCGACGGCGTCGCGGTGCTGCGTAGCTTCTCCAAGGCATACGGTTTGGCCGGTCTGCGCATCGGCTACGGAGTCTTCAGCGGCGCCGCACTGGCCGGCCGGGTGCGCTCGGCCGTCCCGACCTACTCGGTGAACTCGGTATCGATGATCGCTGCGGCCGAGTCGCTGCGGCATCAGGGGCCGCTGACCGACCGGGTGATGCGCGTGGTCGCAAACCGGAAACGGTTGGAGGCCTTTTTGATCGACCAGGACATGGACTGCGGGATCGCCTCGCAGGGAAACTTCGTGTGGGTGCCCGCGCAGGATTCGCACACACTGTTCCGGCACGCCCTGAACGACGGCATACTGGTGCGGGAATATCCCGGCTTCGGCGTGCGGATCACGGTTCAATCCGACGCTTCGGTGGATGCCGTCATGGCGTCGTTGAGCACCTACAGCCCGATCAATGTATAACCGGCATCTGTTCTCCAACGCGCTTGGGCGACAGCGGTTCGCCGACGAGTTGGTGGACTATCTGATCGCCCTCGGTGTCGAATACATCTTCGGGATGCCGGCCGAGTCGGTGAACTCGTTGATTCACGCCGCGGGCAAGCGCAGCGAGATTCAGGTCGTCACCACCCGGCACGAGACCGCGGCAGCGCTGATGGCCGTGGGCTACGCGAGAGCGTCCGGCCGGCTCGGGGTGTGTTTCGGCACCGCGGGACCCGGGGCGACCAACTTGGTTGCCGGCGCCTACGAGGCATTCCTCGGCCGAATTCCGTTGCTGGCCATCAGCGGTCAGGTTCCGGTGGCCAGCATCGGCCGCGACACGTTCCAGGAGATCGACTCCGAAGCGCTGTTCCAGCCCTGCACGTCCTCGTCGGTGCTGATCCACTCCCCCTCGCAGTTCGAGCGATTCGCGCGGTCCTGCGTGTCGGCGGTGCACGAATCCACCGCCTGCCACGTCGCGATTCCCGGCGATGTGCTCTACGCGCCGATCGGTGGCAACGAGACGGGATTCTTCGTACCCAAGCCGCCGACGCCCGCGCCGGCGAGTAAGGAAGAGTTGCGCTCGGTCACCGAGTTCCTGAAGTCCGACGACCTGGCCATCGTGCTGTCCTGCGCCGATGCCGCGTATGTCAGCCTGGTACAAGGACTTTCGGAGCGGCTCAGTTGCCCGATGTACGACGTCGCGGGCACCGGCGTGATCCCGGCGGGTGACGTGCTGGTGGTGGGACGTTGCAGCCCATTGCTGAAGCACCGTGTCCACGGGCACGCGAACCTGCTCGAACTGACCGACCGCCGGTTCACCGGCAAGGCTTTGCCGTACATCAGGCAGGTCGTCTGCGACGTCGAAGCCACGCTGCTGACACTGCTGGACCTGGACCAGCCAGAACACGAAACCGCAAGCGAAGAAACGGTATTCACCGACCTGCCGGACGACGCCGGCATGTCCAGCATCGCCGGGATCCCCGGTGCGGCCCTGCCGATGGGCATCGGGGCCGCGCTGGCCGGGAAGTCGCGCAGCGTCGTGGTGACCGACTATCCGAACCTGAGCCAATTCGTCGCCGAACTGTCCAGCCTGGTGACGGTTGACGCGAATGTATCCATCCGCTGCCAGGTCGACGAGCCCGAAATCCTCTCCAAAATAAGCTATCTCGGCGCCGCGATGGGTTTGAGCACCGGCACCGCCCGCACGGAAGGCCCGGCACTCATCGCCGTGCGGCGCAACGCACCGGCCGCGCCGGCGGCGCCGGTACGTCCCGGCGAACGGTCACTCGCTGCGGCACTGCAGACGAATCTCGTTGCGCCGGTACAGATCAGCGACTTCTGCGCACCGTCACTGCCCGCGTTCGGTACCGCGCAGCGCAACGCCAACGTCCAGGCGCCATCGATGAGCGCGGCCGGGCTGCGCAAGGCAGGGCGTCCCTCGGCCGGTACGGTCGCCGCGACCGGACCCGCACTGCTGTTGCAGCTCAACGGGATCTACGACGCGGCGCTGGACAACGCCCGCATCCTGGTCGTCACCGTCGAGACCGACACCTGGCATCTCGACGCGCAGCGGGTGCTCGACGAGGTCACCGTGGCGCACTACGTTGTCGATGACGTGACGACGGCGGCCGCGACGGTCAGAGCCGCGTGCGCGGCCGCCGCGGCGCCGGGCGGCGGCGTGGTGCATCTGCAGGTCCGACGCGACGCGCTGGAAACACGATGGGACGACTGCGACAGCCGGACCGAGATACCGGCCCCGAGGCCGGCCCCGCCGGACCATGCGGCGCTGGACGAGGCGATCGCCGCGATCCGCTCCGCGCCCCGGGTGGCCGTCGTCGCCGGTCGCGGCGCCGCCGGTTGCACGGACCTACTCACCGAGCTGTCGGCCCTGCTGGGCTGCTCGGTGCACCTGACGATGGGCGGCGACTCGGTGGTGGACAGCCCCGGCCTGCGCGCCCACGGCCGCGTCGGCGGCTCGGGTGACCTGCGCGCGTTCCAGCAGGTCGCCCGCGCCGACGTGCTGCTGCTGGTCGGCGTGTCCAACCGCGGGTCGGCCTTCGACCTGGGCGCAACCGGGCGCACCATCGTGGTCAACGTCGACCCCAACGCGATGCTGCGACTCAAAGAGCAGGACATCTGCGTGCTGGGCGACGCGGTGACCACGCTGGAGGCGATGGTCGGCGCGCTGCGCGCCGACGCTCCCGAGCAGCCGTCGCCCCCGCGGCCACGCCGCCGCCCCCGGCTGCGCCCCGTCGAACGCGCCCCGCTGCGCGCGTCCAACCTCACCCAAGCCATCGACGACGAGCTCGCCCGGTTCGACGGGATCTCCACGGTGTGCGCGGACGTCGGCGTCAACACGCTGTGGGTGTACCGGTACATCACGTCGATGACGCGCAGCATCTGGTCGGCATCGTTCGGCACCATGGGCTTTGCGGTCCCGGCGGCGATCGCAGCGGCCAAGAACACCGACACCCGACTGGTGGTCGCGGTCGCCGGCGACGGCGGAACATCGGTGACGCTCAACCAGATTCGCTCATCGGTCGGTGTCACCAAACCGGTGGTCTTCGTCGTCGTCAACAATCTGGCGCTGGCCGCGATCAAGTTCGAGAGCGAGATCATGGGCTGGCCGGACCGCGGCTCGGCGATCCCGGACATCAACTTCGCGCAGTACGCCGCGTCCGTCGGCATCGAGTCCCGCCGGGTCGACACCCTGCGCGATTTCCGCGCCGCCTTCAACGAGGCGATCAGCGTGAACCGGCCCTACCTGATCGACGCGCGGTGCGTGCTCAACGACGCCCCGGTGCAGGCCGGCCGCAAGCACTGGCGCCAGGTCGCCGGGTTCTTCGTCGCCTGGTCCAAAGAGGGCCGCGACGGGGCCGGCACGTTCGGCGAGGTCACCCGCGCCGTCGTGGCGGGCAAGCTGTATGAGAAGGGCATCGCGGACTAGGCACGCGACACCGTAACCGGCAGTCCGCCCTTGACCATCACGGAGAAGGTGAACTGCGGTTCGGGCTGCCAACCGTCCGGCACGCTCAACCGGTAGCGCTGGAACAGGATGGTCAGGAAGAACTGCGCCGCCATGTAGGCCATCGTGGTGCCCAGGCAGAAGTGTTGTCCCGAGCTGAACGGCATGAACGCCAGCCGTGGCCGCGCTCGCACCTGGTCGGGGTCGGTGAACCGGGTGGGGTCGAACCGGTCCGGGTCCGGCCACCATCTCGGGTCGCGGTGCACCACCGACATCGAGGCACCGACCAGCGTGTACTTGGGCAGCCGATAGCCGCCCAGCTCGTTGTCGGTCATGCAGAACCGCGGGAAGAACGGGTGTCCCTGCATCCGCTGGCCCTCGTCGAAGCAGGCCCTGGTCCAGCCCAGCCGGGACACGTCGTCGAAGGTGGGCAGCGACCCGCCCAGCACATCGATCTCCTCATACAGCCCGGCCAGCTGGTCGGGGTTCGTCAGCAGCAACGCCACCGTCCAGCTCAGTGCCGCGCCGGTGGGGTCATACGCGCCACCGAGCAGTCCGACGATCTCGGCGGCCAGGTCGGGCCGGGAGATGGGCGAGCCGTCCTCGTAGCGGGCCTCCAGCAGTGTGTCCAGGAAGTCCGGGGTCTCCAGCGGGTTTTTCTTGCGGTCCTTGATCAAGCGTCCGACCAGGCGATAGATCCGGGTCAGCGCCGGCAGCAGGCTGGATCGCCCTTTGTGCGGCAGCAGATTGGGGAACGGCACCATCAACGTGGTCATCCCGAGCAGGCCGGTGATGGCCCGCATGTCGGCGTCAAGACGGCGCAGTTCCCGTTCCCCGATCGAGGCCGAGAACAACGTCTTCAGATAGACCTTCAACGTCAACAGCGATATCTCGTACTGCAGGTCCACCGGCGCTCCGGTGCCCGCGAAGGATCCCCACCGGGTGAGCCGTTCGTCGAATTCGCTGCTGAAGATGTCGGCCATCGTGGTCAGGTGCCGACGGGTGAACATCGGCATCAGCATCTTGCGGCGTTCCCGCAGCTTGGGCCCTTCCAGCATGATGCTGTTCGCGCCGATCACCTTCAGCAACGGACCGAGCAGGTCGTAGCGGCTGTAGCGGCCCTCGGAGTCATCCATGAACTCGCACAACAGGTCCGGGTGGGTCACCGCGACCATGTCCAGCAACGGCATCGGGATGCGGAACATGTCGCCGTAGCCGGCCGCACCGCGACTGATCAGCTCGAAGGGATCCTTGCGCAGCTCGAAGAAGGAGCCGAACACCGGCAA
Source organism: Mycobacterium sp. NGS22 (assembly GCF_059813095.1). Lineage (NCBI taxonomy): Bacteria > Bacillati > Actinomycetota > Actinomycetes > Mycobacteriales > Mycobacteriaceae > Mycobacterium > Mycobacterium sp. NGS22. The sequence goes on along the minus strand of NZ_JCALDY010000013.1, from coordinate 28,516 downwards.
GCCCTTGGGACCGGGCGGCAACGGCGCCGGACGGCCGGAACCGCGCGCGGCGCTGAGCAGCGTAGGCACCGACAGCCGGGTCGGCCACAGCGGGTCCTCGCGCGTCCGCGGTGCGACGACGGGGGCTAGCACGGGCGGGAGGCCGGTTGGCTCGTCGCTTTCCTGCTCGTAGGGCCGGTACGGCGGCTCTTCCGCAGCGGTCAACGTGTCACAACCTTTCGTTAGGCACGCCTAAGTTACCGCGGCGGCCAGGTCGGCGGCGAACCGCGTTGCCTGCCGCACGGTGATGCTCGCCGAGGTGATCCGGATGCCGCACCGGGGACGGTAGGGATCGACGGCGAAGATGTCCCCGGGCTGCACCGCCCAACCTGCCCGCGTCAGCCGTGCGACCGTCGCGTCGACCGTCTCCGGGTCGGCAAGGTCCACCCACAGATTCAGCCCGTCGGGCGAACCCAGCGGCGAAATGCCCTTGGCCGCAAGCGCTTCCGCGAGCACGTGACCGCGTTTGGCGTAGGTTCGCCGGGCACGGCCCAGCCGTGCGACCGTCGCGGCATCGGTGAGCATGTGCGCTGCCGCCGCCTGCAGCAGATGACTCACCCAGGTCTTGCCCGCCCGCAATCTGGCGCCGATCAGCGCAGCGGTCTGCGGGTTGGCGGCCACCATCGCGACCCGGATGTCCGGGCCCAGAAACTTGGCGACGGAACGCACCAGCGCCCAGTTGTACGTCGAGGGCGGGGTCACCCGGCAGTACGGCGCCGACGACACCAGCGAAAAGTAGTCGTCCTCGATGACCAGCACTTCCGGATAGTCCGCCAGCACCGCCCGCAGCGCCGCGGCACGCCGCTCGTCGATGCTCACGCCGGTCGGGTTGTGTGCTCGAGGGGTGACGATCACCGCCCGGGCACCGCGATTGGCGATCGCGTTGCGGAGTCCGGCCACCGTCATGCCGTACTCGTCGACCGGGACGGGCACCCGCTGATAGCCGTTGAGCCGGACGGTACCGATGCTGACCAGAAAGCACGGGTCTTCGACGGCGACCGCGTCCCCGCGGGTCAGGCAGATGCTGAGCACGCGCTCCACGGCGTCGACGGCGCCGTGGGTCACGACGATGTCGGCCGCGCCGACGCTTTCGACATCGGGCGCGAACATCCGCTCGGCCACCGCCATCAGCCGGGGTTCGACCGCCGGCGCCCCGTACAGCGTGGGCCGGTATTGCGAGCGGCGCAGCGCCGCAAGCAGATCGGGCAACAGCCTGAGATCCGGGTTTCCGCTGGCCAGATCGACCAGCCCGGACGAGGGCAGCTGCTCGGCGTCCAGGTCGGGCATCTCGGCGATCGCGGTCCCGCGGCGCCCCTCGGCAACCGCCACACCGGCCGACACAAGTTGCCGATACGCCGCGGCGACGGTGTTGCGGTTGACCTGAAGTTCGGTGGCCAACGCGCGGATCGGCGGCAGCACCGCGCCCGGCGCGAGATCCCCGCGCGACACGAGATCACGGACGCTGTCCGCGATCGCGCTGGCGGTCGACCCGGAAATCGGCGGCACGGGAGTCAATGTACCGGCGCCGACGCGCCCAACTGTGTATTTTTGTCCTATGACAAACAATGCTAGGTTTAACCTCACAGTGAGAGGAAAGCTTTAGATGGTGGATCAACTCGTGCGCCCCGACGACGGCATCGGGAAACGGATTCTTGCGTTCATCGGTCGCCAGGAATGGCTCGACCGGCCCAGCTACCGGCTCGAGAACGTGCTCAGCTTCGTGTTCAATGCGCTTGGCGGAGCACGTAATCGGATTACGAACCTGCTCAACGGGGTCTGGCTGGGGCACCCGGCGCATCCGCCGCTGGCCTCGCTGGCAAGCGGTGCGATCGGAACCACCGTGGCCCTCGACGTGTTGCACGCGTTGCCGCATCGACCCCCGTTCGAGCGACGCGACTCGGCACGCTTCGCCCAGAACGCACTCGGCATCGGCATCCTGGCCAACCTCGCCTCGGCCGTCACCGGCGTCACCGACTGGCAACACACCCACGAGGAAGACCGCCGCGTCGGGCTGGTGCACGGCGTGCTGAACCTGGTCGCGACCTCGCTCTACATCACGTCGTGGCGCGAGCGGCGGCGCGGGCGTCAGCTGCGCGGCACGGTGATCAGCGCGGTCGGCTACGGCATTGCGACCGGCAGTGGTTTCCTCGGCGGATCGCTGGTGTTCGGATCCGGGATCGGGATCGACCAGTCCGGCCCGCGGCTGCAGCTACCGGATTGGACGCCGGTGCTGGCCGAGACGGAGTTGCCGCAAGGACAACTGCAGCGCGTCGAGGTGGACGGGGTCGGGGTGGTCCTGTGCCGGAGCGAGGAGGACGAGGTGTCCGCGGTCGGCGAGTTCTGCCCGCACCTGGCCGCACCGATGGCCGACGGCTGGCTTGACCGCGGCCGCATCGTATGCCCTTGGCACGGTTCGCAATTCGACGCCCAGTCCGGGCAGGTGGTCCGCGGTCCGGCGGCCGCGCCGCTGCCGTGCTACCAGGCGCGGTTGCACGAGGGCAAGATCGAGGTCCGCGGATGAACGCCTACGACGTGCTCAAAGACCACCACAATTTGCTGCGCAAGTTGGGCGGCCGACTGCGTGAGGCGCCGGCCGGTACCCCCGAACGCGAGAAATGCATCGACGACCTGCTGCTCGAGTTCGACATCCACATGCGCATCGAGGACGACCTGTACTACCCGGCGATGGCGGCCGCCACCAAGCTGATCGCGATCGCGCACGCCGAGCACCGGCAGATCTACGACCAGCTGGCCGTGGCCTTGCGCACCTCGCCGAAATCCCCGGACTACGAAGCCGAGTGGAATTCCTTCCTGACGGTCCTCGAGGCGCACGCCGACGAGGAGGAGCGTGACCTGGTCCCGCCGCCGGCCCCGGTGGATCTGAGCGCCGAGGAACTCGACCGGCTGGGCCGGGAGATGGCCGAACGGATGGACAAGTTGCGCAACTCGAGGCTGCAGCGACTGCACGTGAAAGGGCGGGCCGCACTGTTGCGGGCGTTCTGAGCACGCGGATAACGTTTACCGGATGGAGTCGCACGGTATAGGAGGACCATGACGCCATCCAGCGAAGTCTCGACCGCCGACAAGCGCCATCACGTCGTCATCATCGGAAGCGGTTTCGGCGGTCTGAACGCGGCCAGGAAACTCAAGCGCGCCGACGTCGACATCACCCTGATCTCCAAGACCACCACCCACCTGTTCCAGCCGCTGCTTTATCAGGTGGCGACGGGCATCCTGTCCGAAGGTGACATCGCCCCCACCACCCGGCTGATCCTGCGACGGCAGAAGAACGTGCGGGTGTTGCTGGGCGAGGTCAACGACATCGACCTGAAGGCCCGGAGGGTCACGTCGAAGTTGATGGACATGGAGACCGTCACCGAATACGACAGCCTGATCGTCGCGTCCGGATCCCAGCAGTCCTACTTCGGCAACGACGAATTCGCCACGTTCGCGCCCGGCATGAAGACGATCGACGATGCGCTGGAGCTGCGCGGTCGCATCCTCGGTGCGTTCGAGGCCGCCGAGGTGAGCACCGATCACGAGGAGCGGGAACGGCGGCTGACCTTCGTGGTGGTCGGTGCCGGACCGACCGGCGTCGAGGTGGCCGGACAGATCGTCGAACTCGCCGAGCGCACCCTGGCCGGGGCGTTCCGGACCATCACACCCAGCGAGTGCCGGGTGGTGCTGGTCGACGCCGCGCCCCTGGTCCTGCCGCCGATGGGTGAGAAGTTGGGCGGCAAAGCGCAGCGACGGCTGGAGAAAATGGACGTCGAGGTCCAGCTCAACGCCATGGTGACCGCCGTGGACTACAAGGGCATCACGATCAAGGAGAAGGAGACCGGCGAGCGCCGTATCGAATGCGCGGTCAAGGTGTGGGCCGCCGGCGTGCAGGCCAGCAAGCTGGGCGAGCTGGTCGCCAAGCAGTCCGACGGCACCGAGACGGATAAGGCCGGGCGCGTGGTGGTGGAACCCGACCTCACCGTCAAGGGACACCCGAACGTCTTCGTCATCGGCGACCTGGCATCGGTGGAGGGCGTGCCCGGCATGGCGCAGGGCGCGATCCAGGGTGCGAAGTACGCCACCAAGGTGATCAAGAACATCGTCAAAAGCAAGGACGATCCAGCCACCCGCGAGCCGTTCAATTACTTCAACAAGGGCAGCATGGCGACGATCTCGCGGTACAGCGCCGTGGCACAGGTCGGCAAGCTGGAGTTCGGCGGGTTCATCGCCTGGCTGGCCTGGCTGGTTTTGCACGTTGCATACCTGGTGGGCCACCGGAACCGGATCGCCGCGTTGTTCTCCTGGGTGATCTCCTTCGTCGGCCGTACCCGGGGGCAGATGGCGATCACCAGCCAGATGATCTACGCCCGCGTGGTGACCAAGTGGATGGAGGAAAGCCAGGGACTCTCCGCTGCCGAGAGCCAGGGCGCGCTGGCGGCTGCCGAGCAGGCCGAAAAAGCCGAGCAGAAGGCCGGCTAGCCCCGCGCGAGCAGACACAAAAGCCCCTCATTTCGGTACGAAATGGGGGCTTTTGTGTCTGCTCGCGCTAACTCAGGGCCTGGTCGATGTCGGCGATCAGGTCGTCGGTGCCTTCCAGGCCGACCGAGATGCGCACCACGCCGTCGCCCAAGCCGATGGCGGCGCGACCTTCCGGGCCCATCGCCCGGTGCGTCGTCGTAGCCGGGTGTGTGACAAGGGATTTGGTGTCGCCGAGGTTGTTGGAGATGTCGATCAGCCGCAGCTTGTCCAGCACCTCGAAGGCCCGTTGCTTGGCGGCACCCTCGGGCGCGTCGAGTTCGAACGTGACAACCGTTCCGCCGCCGGTCATCTGGCGCTTGGCCAGGTCGTGCTGCGGGTGCGACCGCAGGAACGGATAACGCACCCAGCTGATCGCCGGATGCCCCTCCAGGAACTCAGCGATGCGGTGCGCCGAGGAATTGCTGTACTCGACCCGAACAGCAAGCGTCTCAAGGCCTTTGAGCATGACCCAGGCGTTGAAAGCGCTCATCGCGGGGCCGGTGTGGCGCATGAGTTTCTGCACCGGACCGTCAATGTACTCCTTGTCGCCGAGGATGGCCCCGCCCAGCACCCGGCCCTGACCATCGATGTGCTTGGTGCCCGAGTACACCACCACGTCGACCCCGAGCGGGAACCCCTGTTGCAGCAGCGGCGTCGCAAAGACGTTGTCCAGCACCACTTTCGCGCCCGCGGCGTGGGCCAGCTCGGTGACCGCGGCGATATCGACCAACGACTGCATCGGGTTGGACGGTGTCTCGAAGAACACCGCCTGGGTGGGGACCGACAGGGCTTGTTCCCACTGGGCGAGGTCGTCGCCGTCAACGAATACGGTTTCCACGCCCCAGCGCGGCAGGATCTCGTTGCACACCACGAAGCAGGAGCCGAACAGGCTGCGCGCGGCGACCAGCCGGTCCCCCGCGCCGAGCAGCGCGCCCAGCGAGACGAACACCGCGGCCATGCCGCTGGCCGTGGCGAACGCGGCCGGGGCGCCCTCGATCAGTCGCAGCCGGTCCTGGAACATCGACACGGTCGGGTTGCCGTAGCGCGAGTAGACGTAGTGGTCGACCTCGCCGGTGAAGGACTGCTCGGCAACGGACGCCGAGGGGTACACGTAGCCCGAGGACAGGAACATGGCCTCGGCCGTCTCTTCGAACCCGGTTCGGGTCAGTCCGCCGCGCACCCCGATCGTGGCCGGGCCGACGCCCTCGGGCAACGCCGACACTAGCCCTGCTTCCAGGGCAATCCGAGCGCGCGCCAACCCGTTTGACCGCGGTGACCGCGCGAGTCGAGTTGGCCTTCGAAGCCGTCGAGCACGTTGTAGGACGGCGTGATGCCGGCCTCGGTGGCGACTTCGGCGGCGCCGATGGATCGATTGCCCGAACGGCACAGGAACACCACCGGGCGCTCGGCGTCACCGGCCGGGGCGATCTGGTTCCGCAATTCGGACAGGAAGTTGGCGTTGTGTTGTCCGTTGGACTTGTTCCACTCGATGAAGAGCACGTCACGGCCCACACTGGACAGGTCGGGAACGCCGACGAAACTCCATTCGGCGTCGGTGCGCACGTCCACCAGCACGGTCTGGGGGTTCTCCACGATCAGTTTCCAGGCCTCGAGTGGCGTGATATCTCCTGCGTAACTCACGCGCGAGAGTCTCGCACATTCAGCCGTTCCGCGACCTGCCGGGCGCGGTCGCGGGCAGCGGACAGCTCGGGCGCGGTGGCCAGGGCCAGCCCCCGGCTGGACGCCCGGTCCGGTGATGCCGATTCGAATATCCGCAGGTCGCTTTCCGGGACGCCGAGCGCGGCGGCGAGCACGTCTGCGTCGGGCTTTGCGGCGGTCTCCCGCGTGACCAGCCGGGCCGCTCCCGGAGACACCATCATGGTGTCCACCGCCACCCCCAGGATCGCCCGGGCCTGCAGCTCGAAAGCCGAAAGTCGCTGGCTGCGCACGGTTACCCAGGCGCTGTCCGGCGGGCCGGCGGTGACTTCTGCGAAGTACACCTCGTCCCCGTTGACCATCAGCTCGACGCCGAACACCCCGCGTCCACCCAGGGCTTTGACGATCCGCGCGGCGATCGACCTGGCCGCGTCCAGCGCGGCGGTGCTCATCTGCTGGGGCTGCCACGATTCCAGCTCGCCGTCGGGTTCGCTGCGGTGCCCGATCGGGCTGCAGAACTCGATGACCGGACCGGACGGGCCTTCGCTGCGCACCACGATCAGCGTGACCAGAAATTCGACGTCCACCACCGTTTCGGCCCAGACGCGGCCGTTGCCGTCTTCGGTGGCAGCTTCGTAGGCCGCAGCGATCTCCTCGGCCGACTCCACCACCGACCGTCCCCTGCCGCCCGGGCCGGCGGCGGGTTTGACCAGCAGCGGGAAGCCGGCATGCGCGCCCACCGCCTCCAGTTCGGCCAGTGACTCGACGAACCAGAACGGCGCGGTGGGCAGGCCGAGTTCGTCGGCGGCCAGCCGGCGCAAGCCTTCGGAGTCGGCGGTGAGTTGCACCGCGCGCGCCCCGGGCACCAACTCGGTGTCCGAAGATTCCCGGGCGGCCACGGCTGCCACGTCGGCGACATCGCCGAGCGCCACCACGAAGTCCGGCGTGCGCTGTGTCTCGACGTCGTCGGTGTACACCTCGGCACCCAGGCGCTGCAGCGCCACCGTCAGTTCCCGGGCGGACTCGTCGGAGCCCAGCAGCAGCACCCGCGGTCCGGCTGCCACCGGCGCCTCGATGGGCCACGCCGTGGTGACCCCCTCGCCCTGTTCCTCGGTCCCGCCGTCAGTCACCGCTCAAGGATAGGGCGGGGCCGCCGCAACACAGCGGTGTGCCTCTTTTTGAGTTTTGGTGAAACTCTTGTGAAACTCTTTGGGCAGTACCAGTCAGGTGTCATCGAGGAAGGGGGGCCGCGACCGATGTTGAGCATGGATTTCGGCGCGCTGCCACCCGAAATCAATTCGGCCAGGATCTATGCCGGTCCCGGGTCTGCACCGCTGCTCCAGGCGGCGGCGGCATGGGAACGGCTGGCCGGCGAACTGCACGCGACCGCGGAGTCCTATGCCTCGGTGATCTCGGGTCTCAACGCCCAGGAGTGGCTGGGGCCGTCCGCGTTGTCGATGGCCGCCGCGGCCACCCCGTACATGGCGTGGATGCGGGCCACCGCAGCCCAGGCCGAAGAGGCCGGCGCCCAGGCCCTGGCCGCTGCGACCGCGTACGAGACGGCCTATGCGGCGACGGTCCCGCCCGCCGAGATCGCCGCCAACCGCAGCAGCACGATGTCGCTGGTGCAGACCAATATCTTCGGACAGAACACCCCGGCCATCGCGACCAACGAGTCCTATTACGGCGAGATGTGGGCGCAGGACGTGGTGGTCATGGACGGCTACGCCGGCAGCTCGAAAGCCGCCGCCGAGTTGTCGCCGTTCACCCCGCCGCCGGCGACCACCGCTGACAGCGCGCTGCCCGGGGAAGTCGCGGCCGCCGCCGCCGCGGCACCGGCGGCGCCGGCGATCCCGTTGCCGAGTCCGTTCGAGGACCTGGACCTGCTGGTGCTGGCCACCGCGGGCCTGGCGGGAGCCAGCTTGATCGTCGCGCTGGGTCAGTTCAGCGAGGAAGTGCGTAGCGACGAAGTCCAGGAAGAAGAGCTCGAAAAGGGCAACGAGCTCGAAGAAGACGAACTGGAGAGTGGCGAGCGCTTCGGCTTCACGCCGCCCCGGGGTCAGCTGACGCCGCGGCCCCTCACCGGGGCGGGAGCCGCCGCGCTGACGGGCACGTCGGCCAATCTCGGCGGCCTCTCGGTGCCGCAGAGCTGGTTCATGCCGCCGGCAGCGCGCCAGGTCGCCGCACTGTTCCCCGGCACGACTCCGCTGGTGATGACGGGCGGGCCGGACGGCGGCTACGCGGGCATGGCGGCAGCGGGTATGGCCGGCGTCGGGCTGGCCGGCATAGCGGCGCGGGGCGGTGCGGCCTCGACCCCGACGCAGGCGGCCCCGGCGGCCAGCAGCACCGGCGCCGCCGCGACCCGGCCCGGGGCCCCCGACACCCCGGCGATTCCAGCCGCGGCCGCCGCGGCGCAGTTCCCCGGGTTACCGCAGGGGCTGCCGCCCGGCGTGGTTGCCAACCTGGCGGCAACGCTGGCGGCGATCCCCGGGGCGACGATCGTCGTGGTGCCGCCGAAGGATTAGGGCTGGCCGGGCAACAGCCGCACCATCAGCCCGTTGCCCTCGGCCAGCACGTTCTGGTCGGCGTCGACGATCTCGGCGGACACGAACGCTTTGCGGCCTTCGGTGCGGGTGACCCGCCCGCGGATTACCAGCGGCTGGTCGATCGGGGTGATCCTGCGGTAGTCGACGTGCAGGAAGGCGGTTCGGCTGATCGGCCGGCCGGCGGCGTGCGAGATCATGCCGAACATGTGGTCGAACAGCAGTGGCAGCACTCCGCCGTGCACCGCCATGTTGCCGCCGACGTGAAAGCGGCTGAAGTGACCGGTCATCTCGACGCCGTCGGGACCGTAGCGGGTCAGGTCCCACGGCGGCATCAGCAGGCTGCCCATGCCGGGCAGATCCGGCGTCCGCCCGGCCGGCGACTTGCCCTCGGCGGCCTGGAAAGGCTCGAGCAACGCGACCAGCGCGGCGGCGTGTTCGGCGGCCCGGTCCCACACGTCGTCGCTCGGGTCGGCGGACACGGCCAGATCCTGAACCGTCCGCATCGACGTCACGAATCTGCGGAACCCTTCCCCTGGCTCGGCGACCCCGTATTCGGGAAAGCCGCCGTGGTGTTCGTAGTCGGGATCCTCGCTGGTGGGGTCCGGCTCGGTCACGGACGCGCCGCCAGGACGTCGCGGCGCACGATGGTCTGATCCCGTCCCGGACCGACACCGATGCACGAAACATGCGCCCCGGCAAGCTCTTCCAGCCGCAGCACGTAGTCGCGCGCCTTGGCCGGCAGGTCGTCGAACTCGCGCGCCGCCGAGATGTCCTCCCACCAGCCCGGCAATTCCTCGTACACCGGCTCGGCCTTGCACAGCAGGCTCTGGGTCATCGGCATCTCGGAGGTCTGTTTGCCGTCGATCTTGTAGCCCACACACACCGGTACCGTCTCCAGGCTGGACAGCACGTCCAGCTTGGTCAGGAAGTAGTCGGTGATGCCGTTGACCCGGGTGGCGTAGCGGGCGATGACGGCGTCGAACCAGCCGCAGCGCCGGCGCCGGCCGGTGGTGACGCCGAATTCGCCGCCCGTCTTGGACAGGTACTCGCCGTTCTCGTCGAACAGCTCGGTCGGGAACGGACCCGAACCCACCCGGGTGGTGTAGGCCTTCAGGATGCCCAGCACCGTGCTGATCCGGGTCGGACCGATGCCGGACCCGACGGCGGCGCCCCCGGCGGTCGGGTTCGACGACGTGACGTAGGGGTAGGTGCCGTGGTCGACGTCGAGCAGCGTGCCCTGAGAACCCTCCAGCAGCACCGTCTCCCCCGCCTCCAGCGCGTTGTTGAGCAGCAGCCGGGTGTCGGCGATGCGGTGGGAGAAACCTTCAGCCTGCGCCAACAACGCCTCGACGACGTGCTCGGGTTCGAGCGCTTTGCGGTTGTAGATCTTGACCAGGATCTGGTTCTTGAGCTCCAGGGCGGCTTCGATCTTGCGCGCCAGTTGCTCGGGGTCGAGCACGTCGGCCGCGCGGATCCCCATCCGGGCGATCTTGTCCTGGTAGCACGGGCCGATGCCGCGGCCGGTGGTGCCGATCTTCTTGCTGCCCATGTAGCGCTCGGTGACCTTGTCGATGGCCACGTGATACGGCATCAGCAGGTGGGCGTCGGCCGAGATCAGCAGCTTGGAGGTGTCCACGCCGCGGTCTTCCAGACCCTTGAGTTCGTCGAGCAGCACGCCGGGGTCGATCACGACGCCGTTGCCGATGACGTTGGTGACCCCGGGTGTCAGCACGCCCGACGGGATCAGGTGCAGCGCGAAGTTCTCCCCGGTCGGCAGCACGACGGTGTGCCCGGCGTTGTTGCCGCCCTGGTAGCGCACCACCCACTGCACCCGGCCACCGAGCAGATCGGTGGCCTTACCTTTGCCCTCGTCGCCCCACTGGGCGCCGATGAGGACGATTGCCGGCATGACGTGCTCCCAACTCGTCTCGCAGGTTGGGCCCCTTATGGTGGTCCAGCCGGTGACCTACCCTACCCAGCGGTATGCGAGGAGTGTCATGAATGCGCCCGGTGTTGCGGTGTTGCCGTTCGACGAACGCGAGCCGCCACGCCCGCTGCGGGGGCTTGCGACGGGTGGGCTCGACGATGTCGACGCACTGATCCAGACCAGCGGGCGCTTGGTGGTTGTCGGCTCGGACGCCGACCTGGCCGTCGTGTTGACCCGGCTGCTGCGCCTGGACCGGCTGGACGTCGAAGTCGCCTACGCGCCGCGGCGACGCACCCGCGCCACCCGCGCCTACCGGTTGCCGGCGGGTCGCCGCGCGGCCCGGCGCGCGCTACGGCGCGGTGCCACCCGGGTGCCGCTGATCCGCGACGAGACCGGGACGGTGCTCGTCGGGCGGGCCAGCTGGTTGCCGGCCGATGGGTCGATCACCGGTGAAGCCGTCGTGGACGACACCGTGCTGTTCGACGGCACCGCCGCCGAAGTGTGGATCGAACCGACGCTGGGGCTGCCGGGCCTGCGCGCCACCGTGGCCGGGCGCCGCCGATGGGTCAGCGGCCGCGCCGCGCAACTGGGCACGACCGGCGCAAACGTGCTGCGTGACGGCGTCCCGGCCCCACGCGGGGTGCGCCGATCGACGTTCTACCGCAACATCGAGGGCTGGCTGCTGGTCCGGTAGTTTCGACCGGTGCGACCCAGCCCGATCTTCCTCGGCCTGGTCGGGTTGACCGGCGTCGGTGCCGGACTGGCCTGGGCGGCCGGGTCCACGGTACGGCCGCTGGCCTACGCCGGAGTGTTCGTGCTGGTCATCGCGGGTTGGCTGGTGTCGTTGTGCCTGCACGAATTCGGGCACGCCTACACCGCCTGGCGGTTCGGCGATCACGACGCGGCGGTGCGCGGCTATCTGGCGCTGGATCCGCGGCGCTATACCCATGTCGGGCTGTCGCTGGTGCTGCCGATGGTGTTCATCGCGCTGGGCGGGATCGGGTTGCCCGGTGCCGCGGTGTACCTGCGGACCTCGATCATGAGACCGGTGCGCCGCACCCTGGTCAGCCTGGCCGGTCCGGCGGCCAACCTGGTGCTCGGGGTGCTGCTGCTGGCGGCCACCCGGCTGACCTACGACCCGGCGCACCGGGTGCTGGCCGCCGGGCTGGCGTTCCTGGGGTTTCTGCAGCTCACCGCGGTGTTGCTGAACCTGCTGCCGATCCCGGGACTGGACGGCTACGACGCGCTGGAGCCGCACCTGAGTCCGCCGACGCAGCGCGCGGTGGCGCCGGCCAAGCAGTGGGGCGTGTTCCTGCTGTTGTCGCCGGTGCTGAACCGGTGGTTCTTCGGCAGCGTCTACGCGCTGTTCGGCCTGTCCGGGATCTCGCCGCGGCTGGCGATGACGGGCGCCGCTCTCACCCGGTTCTGGGGTTCGCTGTTCTGAGTCTTGTCATATATGCGTGTGTACGCATATATTCTGGGCATGGGCGCCGGACACAGTCACACTCCCGCCGGGGCGGACGCGTCGCGGATGATCCCCCGCATGATCGTCGCCGCCGGCATTCTGGCGACGTTCTTCGTCGTCGAGCTGACCACGTCGTTGCTGATCAACTCCATCGCGCTGCTGGCCGACGCCGGCCACATGCTCACCGATGTGGTCGCGGTCTTCATGGGCCTGGCCGCCGTCGTACTGGCCCGCAAGGGCAGCTCGTCCCCGGAGCGCACCTACGGCTGGCACCGCGCCGAGGTGTTCACCGCGGTGGTCAACGCGGTGCTGCTAGTCGGTGTGGCGGTGTTCATCCTGTACGAGGCGGTCGACCGGCTGGGCGGGGCGCCGGCGGTGCCCGGTGTGCCGATGATCGTGGTGGCGCTGGCCGGCGTGGCCGCCAACTTCGCGGTGGCCATGCTGCTGCGGTCGCATTCCGAAGCGAGTCTGGCCGTCAAGGGCGCCTACATGGAGGTCGTCGCCGACACCGTCGGCAGCATCGGCGTGCTGATCGCCGGGATCGTGACCGTGACGACCCGCTGGCCCTACGCCGACGTGGTGGTCGCGGTGCTGGTGGCGCTGTGGGTGCTGCCGCGCGCGATCGCCCTGGCCCGCGCCGCACTGCGGATCCTGTCCGAATCGTCGCCCGCCCACGTCGACGTCGAGGAATTGCGCGCGGCGCTCGGTGCGGTCGACGGCGTCACCGAGGTACACGACCTGCACGTCTGGACGCTGTCGCCGGGCAAGGACGTGGTCACCGCGCACCTGACCAGCGGCGGCGACGCCGCCCGCGTGCTGCGCGAGGCGCGTGCGGTGCTGGCGACCCGCGGACTCGACCACGCGACCGTCCAGATCGACTCCCCGGACGGTCACTGCGCGGAGACGTACTAGCGCCCCTGCTAGAGACCCAGCGCCGTCCGGGCCTGCGGGTCGCAGTCGTCGAGCAGGTCCAGGCACCGCCGAAACTCGTCGGTCTCTCCGATGGTGTCGGCGGCGCGCGCCAGGGCGGCCACGCAGCGCAGGAACCCCCGGTTGGGTTCGTGCTGGTAGGGCACCGGGCCGAACCCTTTCCAGCCGTTGCGGCGCAGCTGGTCCAGACCCCGGTGATAGCCGGTGCGGGCATAGGCGTAGGCGGTGATGGCGCGGTCGTCGGCCAGCGCCTCTTCGGCGAGTGCGGCCCAGGCCACTGACGCCGACGGGTGCGCGGCGGCGACGATGCCCGGATTCTCGTTGGCGAGCAGCTCGGCTTCGGCCTCGCTGTCCCCCGGCAGCAGGATCGGATCAGGTCCGAGAAGGTCACCCATCGACGTCATGGGGGTCATTCTGCCAAGCGGGTCGCTAAGCTGCTTCTATGCCCAACGCACCCGAGCCAGAACGCGACGGCACCGGTGACGACGTCAGCCAGCGGCTGGCAGCCAGCGAGGCCGAAACCGAGACGCTCAAACTCGCCAAACGGCAGCCAGAGGCGGCCACCGAACCCGTCGGGCCCGACGACCAGCCCGAGCGGCGCTTCACCGCACCGGGTTTCGACGAAAAGGAAACCCAGGTGATCGCCACCGCCCCGGAGGCGCCCACCGAGGCCTTCCAGACGCGTGCCGCACCGAACACGCCGTCAGCCGCGCCCCCGCCGCCACCGAAAGCGGCTGTGCCGCAATCGATTCCCGCTCGCAGCGGTGGCAAACAGCCGACCAAGACCCGCAATTGGGGCTGGGTGCTGGCGATCGTGGTGATCGTCCTGGCGCTGGCGGCGATCGCGATCCTGGGCACCTTGATCCTGACCCGCAACAACGATTCGAAGGTGTCGCAGGAAGACCAGGTCAAACAGACCATCCAGGGCTTCGACATCGCCGTCCAGCGCGGCGACCTGACCGCGCTGCGCGGCATCAGTTGCGGCACCACCCGCGACGGCTATCTGGAGTACGACGAGAAGTCGTGGTCAGATACCTACCGCCGGGTTTCGGCGGCCAAGCAGTATCCGGTGATCGCCAGCATCGACCAGGTGGTCGTCAACGGTCAGCACGCCGAGGCCAACGTCACCACGTTCATGGCCTACGACCCGCAGACCCGGTCGACACGCAGCCTGGACCTGCAGTTCCGCGACGACCAGTGGAAGATCTGCCAGTCACCCAGCAGTTAGCCCGCGCTAGCAGACGCAAAAGCCCCCAATTTCCTTGCGAAATGGGGGCTTTTGCGTCTGCTCGGCACTATGAGGTGACCGACTTGCCGGCGCAGTGCAGGTCGTTGCATGCCTCGATGACACGCTCGGCCATCGCCGCTTCGGCCTTCTTCAGGTAGCTGCGCGGGTCGTAGACCTTCTTGTTGCCCACTTCGCCGTCGACCTTGAGCACGCCGTCGTAGTTGGTGAACATGTGCGCGGCCAGCGGGCGGGTGAACGCGTACTGGGTGTCGGTGTCGACGTTCATCTTCACCACGCCGTAGCGCAGCGCCTCCTCGATCTCGGACTTCTCCGACCCGGAACCACCGTGGAAGACGAAGTCGAACGGCTGCGCGTCGTCGGCCAGACCGAGCTTGGCCGCGGCCACCTTCTGACCCTGGGCCAGGATGTCGGGGCGCAGTTTGACGTTGCCCGGCTTGTACACGCCGTGCACGTTGCCGAAAGTCGCGGCCAGCAGGTAGTGCCCGTGTTCGCCGTGACCGAGCGCGTCGATGGTCTTCTCGAAGTCCTCCGGCGTGGTGTACAGCTTGTCGTTGATCTCGTTGGCGACGCCGTCCTCCTCGCCGCCCACCACCCCGATCTCGATCTCCAGGATGATCTTGGCGTCCGCCGCCGCCTTGAGCAGTTCCTTTGCGATTTCCAGGTTCTCGTCGATCGGCACCGCCGAGCCGTCCCACATGTGCGACTGGAACAGCGGGTTATCCCCTTTGCCGACCCGTTCCGACGAGATCGCCAGCAGCGGGCGCACGTAGCCGTCCAGCTTGTCCTTCGGGCAGTGGTCGGTGTGCAGCGCGACGTTGATCGGATACTTGGCCGCGACGACGTGGGTGAACTCGGCCAGCGCCACCGCACCGGTCACCATGTCCTTGACGCCCAGTCCGGAACCGAACTCCGCGCCGCCGGTGGAGAACTGGATGATGCCGTCGCTGCCCGCTTCGGCGAAGCCCTTGAGCGCCGCGTTGACCGTCTCCGACGAGGTGCAGTTGATGGCCGGGAAGGCGTAGGCGTTCTCCTTGGCACGTCCGAGCATCTCGGCATAGATCTCGGGGGTTGCGATGGGCATGGAACGGCTCCTCCTAGACGACTGGCCTACCCAGTATGACAACGCCGGTATGTTGAACCACCATGAGCACCACCCTGGCGGCCCTGCCGAACATCCTCGACCCCATGTACTGGGTCGGACCGCAGGGATTGTTCGCCTCAGCCGTGCTGCCGACCATCCTGGTCATCGTCTTCGTCGAGACCGGACTGCTGTTCCCGCTGTTGCCCGGCGAGTCGCTGCTGTTCACCGGTGGATTGCTGGCCGCGCATGGGACGCTGGACATCCGGGTGCTGGCACCCGCCGTGGCGGTGGTCGCCATTCTTGGTGACCAGACGGGATACTTCATCGGCCGCCGGATCGGGCCCGCGCTGTTCAAGAAGGAAGACTCGCGGTTCTTCAAGAAGCACTATGTGACCGACTCGCATGCGTTCTTCGAGAAGTACGGGGCGTGGGCGATCATCCTGGCGCGGTTCATGCCGTTCGTGCGGACATTCACCCCGGTGATCGCCGGCGTGTCCTACATGCGGTATCCGGTGTACCTGGCGTTCGACATCGTCGGTGGCATCCTGTGGGGCGCCGGGGTGACGATAGCGGGCTACTTCCTGGGCAACGTGGAATTCGTGCACCACAACCTGGAGAAGATCATCCTGGGCATCCTGTTCGTGTCGATGATCCCGGCGTTCATCGCGGCCTGGAAGGGTTACCGGGGCCGACGCCGCAGCGCGCAGGCGACCGCCGAAGACGAAGCGGATCCGCTGACGTTATCCGACTGACGCGACGCGGTGCGCGGCCTCCATCAGCATCCAGCCCGACAGCTGCACCGACAGGTCCCGCTCGGGGATCTCCGAGCTGTTAACCGCGCCCTGGACGAACTGCGCCTCCTGACCGGCCGCTTTGGGGATCTCGGCGTCGCGGTCCCAGAACGCGCCGAACACCGGTAGCCCGTCCACGGTCTGGCGGTAATCCCATGCCGACTTCGCCGACGACAGCACGATCTTGGCGGCGGTGTCCCGGGCCGCGACGTCCTCGGCGGCGTCGCCCGGCAGGTCGGTGGCGACCAGCGCCAGGTAGCGCGCGGTGATCCCGGCGAACAGGCCTCCGTCGCCGCCACCGCCACCCTTGAGCACCCCGGCCGGCGCCATGTGCTCGTTCACCGCGGCGACCAGGCGGTGCACCCGCGGCCGGTGCCGGTCGTCGTGGGTGCGTTTGGCGAGCTCGGTTTCCAGCCCCAGCACCACACCCTGGCAGTAGGTGTACTGCGGGCGGACCAGCGAACCGTCCTTGATGCCGTCGAACACCAGATGTGTCTCCGGGTCGATCAAGGTTTCGTCGAGCCAGTCAGCCATCTGCTGGGCACGCCGCAGGTGCCCGTCATAGCGGGCCAGGAAGATCCCCGCGGGGCCGTTGGAGGGAGCGTTGAAGAATCGTTCGCCGCCTTTGCGCCACGGGATGCCGCCGCCGTCTTCGGGCGCCCAGGCGTCGAGGAACTGCCTGGCGAGTTTGGGCAGCGCCCGGCTGCGTTCGACGTCGACGAGCCGGGCGGCGCGCTCCAGCGCCAGCGCCAGCCACGCCATGTCGTCGTAGTAGCTGTTGGTCCAGCGGAAGGTGTTGCGCAACCGGTGTGACCGGACCTGCCGGTTGATCCGGGTGTGCCGTTGGGGTTGCGGGTCGCGCAGCTGGGCGTCGATCAGGCAGTCCAGCAGATGCGCCTGCCACCAGTAGTGCCAGGTGCCGAACAACCGGTCGCGG
The DNA here is from genome assembly GCF_059813095.1 of Mycobacterium sp. NGS22. Taxonomy (NCBI): domain Bacteria; kingdom Bacillati; phylum Actinomycetota; class Actinomycetes; order Mycobacteriales; family Mycobacteriaceae; genus Mycobacterium; species Mycobacterium sp. NGS22. The sequence goes on along the minus strand of NZ_JCALDY010000013.1, from coordinate 11,377 downwards.
CGAGCCGACGGCCACGCGACCACGCCGAGCTGGGTGCCGGGCAGTAGCCAGACCCGGCTCAGGTGCCGTTGCGTGACAGCGGTTTCGGAGCTGGCGGCCCGGTTCGCCCATACCTGATCCATAGCTGTCGATCCTGCCTTACCGTCGCAGCGGGTGATCACCAGGCGCGGGTGAGGTCCCCGTGCTGCCGAATCCAGGCGTGCATCGCGATACCCGCGGCCACACCGGCGTTGATGCTGCGCGTCGAGCCGAACTGCGCGATCGACACCGTGATCGTCGCGCCGGTCCGGGTGTCGTCGGTGATGCCGGGCCCTTCCTGCCCGAACACCAGCAGGCAGTCGCGCGGCAGGGTGGTCTCTTCCAGCCGGGCGGCGCCGGGCACGTTGTCCACCGCGACCACGGTGAGGCCGGCGGTCGCCGCGAAGTCCATCAACTCGGCGGTGCTGTCGTGGTGGCGCAGCCGCTGGTAGCGGTCGGTCACCATGGCGCCGCGGCGGTTCCAGCGCCGGCGGCCGACGATGTGCACGGTGTCGACGGCGAACGCGTTGGCGGTGCGGACCACCGATCCGATGTTCGCGTCGTGCCCGAAGTTCTCGATGGCCACATGGAGCCGGTGGCGCCGTTTGTCGATATCGGCGACGATCGCCGCCCGGGTCCAGTACCGGTAGGCGTCGACGACGTTGCGAGTATCGCCGGCGCGCAACAGATCTGGATCGTAGCGGGGGTCATCCGGCGGGTCACCCGTCCAGGGCCCGACCCCACCCCCGGCCGGCGCGCCCCATTCGGTGGGACCCGGCTCGGTCACTTGGTGGTCCACACCGCGGCGTGGGTGCCGACGACCGCCACCGTCGCGTACAACAGCGCCTCGTTGATCTCGCCCTGGGTGCACAGGGATGCGCTGAGCTGCACAGCATCCCGCGACGCGTCGGGCAGAACCAGCACCGAGGACCCGTAGGTCGCGCAGCCCGGGCTCAGCGGCCGGCCGGACAGAGTCGGCGTAGCCAACAGCATCAGAGGTCCGCCGCGTTTGGCGGAGTCCTCGCGATACCGATCCGCCACCGCGTCGGCCTGCAGACCCAGCAGCATGTAGCCGTTGCCGTTGAACGCCGCCGGGTTACCCAACTGGGCCTGGGTCACCGGCATGCCGTCGGCGCGCCACGCCGACACACTGGTGGTCTTGACGACCAGTCCGGTGTCGCTCTCCTTGGTCGGCAACAGACCCACCGGGAACGCCGCCGGATAGGCTGCCGCGGTTCCGGCGATCCGATCGCGCGGGGAGTAGACGTACATCCCGCGAACGGCGCTGCGTTCCTTCAGCGGCCCCAGGCACACCGTGCCGGTGAGCCGGTCCGGCGGCGCCTTCAGTGGTGACGTGACGTCGCGGACCTTGGTCATCGCCTCGTCGCAGCTGCCCAGCCCGGTCGCCTCCATCGGGTGCGACAGCGCGCCGTACAGACCGAACCGGATGTCTTCTGCCTTGGCGTGCGGCTGGTGCGCGTCCGTCGGCGACGCGTCGACGTCGACCAGCACATACTCGTCGGACCAACGCAGATTCGACACGGACATGTTCCAGCCCAGCACCGCCTGAGATTCCCCGAAGCGGGCGTTCTGCGCACCCCAGATCCGGCTCTTGTCCGACCCCGAGCAGCCCACCAGGCAGGCCAGCGCCAGGGTCAACGCCACGAGAAATCGCACCACCGCGGCCTAGCTCAACCCCAGATCGGCGAGACCCAGCACGCTGCGGTAGGGCAACCCCTCGGCTTCGATGGCCTCCGCGGCGCCGGTCGCGCGGTCCACGACGGTGGCCACGCCGACCACGTCGCCGCCGGCATCCTGGACGGCGCGCACCGCGGTCAGCGCCGAGCCACCGGTGGTGCTGGTGTCCTCCACCACCAGCACCCGCTGGCCGGACACCTCGGACCCCTCGATAAGTCGTTGCAGGCCATGGGCTTTCGCCGACTTGCGGACCACGAACGCGTCGATCGGGCGGCCCGGCGCGTGCATGACCGCCGTCGCGACCGGATCGGCGCCCAACGTCAGGCCGCCGACCACCGCGTAGTCCCAGTCCTGCGTGAGTTCGCGCATCAGCCGGCCGATCAGGGCCGACGCCCGGTGGTGCAGGGTGGCGCGGCGCAGGTCGACGTAGTAATCGGCCTCCTTGCCCGACGACAGCGTGACGCGGCCGTGCACCACCGACAACCGGCGCACCAACTCGGAGAGTTCGGCGCGCGGCTCAGGTTCGGCCACTGCCACTGCCGAATCGCTTGGTCACGGCGCGCGCCAGCCGTCGCGGCATTGCGCGTCCCGTGGCGACCAGGAACTTGTACTCGACGCCGGGCACACTGATCACCTTGCCGCGGGCGACGTCGGCGAGACTGTCGCGGACCACATCGTCGACCTCGAGCCACATGAACGACGGCACCTCGGTCATGTCGATTCCGGCGCGACTGTGGAACTCGGTGCGCACGTAGCCCGGGCAGACGGCATGCACTCCGACACCGGTGCCCTGCAACCCGTTGGCCAGTCCTTCGGTAAACGAGATGACCCAGGCCTTGGACGCGGAGTACGTCGAGCCCCGGCCGGGCAGCAGGCCGGCGACGCTGGCGATGTTGATCACGGTGCCGGCCCGGGCATCGAGCATGGCCGGCAACGCGGCCCGGGTCAGATGCATGACCGCGGTGACGTTGACGTCGAGCTGTTTCTGCAGGTCCGCGGGGTCGGCGTCCCAGAATTCACCGGACGTGCCGAAGCCGGCGTTGTTGACCAGGACGCGGACCCCGTCGGCCAGCCGCTCGGCGACCTTGTCGCGATCGGCGCCCACCGCCAGGTCCGCGCGCAGAATCTCGATGTTGCCGGCTTCGGACTGCAGCTCGCCGGCCAACTGCTGCAGCCTTTCTGCATCCCGGGCAACGAGAACGAGGTCGTAGCCGTCGCGGGCGTAACGGCGGGCATATCCGGCACCGATGCCCGAAGTGGGCCCAGTGATCAACGCGACAGGTCGGGGCATCGGCGCTCAGTGCTGGTAGTTGCTGGCCTGGTGGCCGTTGCGGCCCGTCCGCGGCGGACGCCGAGCGGTTTCGGGCTCGGCGGCGCGGCGACCCGGCTCGGGCAGGATCCCGGCGGCCGGGTCGGGTTGGGCACGTCGCGACGGCAACTCCGCTCGGGCCGCCGAGGCGAGCGGTCGGCTGGGGGCACGCCGGCCCTCGGACTCGCCGGTCTCCTTGGTGGTCTCGGCGGGCAGCGGCGGCAACACCCGCAGCAGGTCGTTGAACTGGCGGACCGTGCGCAGACCCTCGTCCCACTGGGCGCGCGTGCTGGCGATCGGCATCGCCACCAGTGTCCAGTGCTGCTCGTTCCACATGATCTCGGCGCAGTCGGGTGCGGTGTGGGCGAAGGTGACCATGCGCCGGTCGCAGGCCCGCCTGGCCGCGTCGAGATTGGTGGAGTAGACCATCCGGGGTCCGATCGCGCCGAGCAGCCAGATGTCGCTCTCGCGCGGCTCCTTGAGACCCTTCAGACGCAGGTCGACCACCACGTTGGTGCCGACCTTGCGGTGCAGGGCGATCACCGTGGCGACTTCCTCGAGGTCGAAGATGTACACCGCCTCGCCCCGGATCTGCCCCAGCACGACGTTCTGCGCGGGCACATCACCGACCGTCGACATCACCCCGCGCTTCCAGCGGTGCAGGATGTCGGTGGATTCGCGTTCGTAGTCGAAGCCGTGTGACCTGGCCCAGGACCTGCGGCGCCGGCTGCGTCCGCGGCGTCGATCGATGTCGACGTACAACAGCACCGCCGCACCGACGAAACACAGTGCGGACAAGGTGAACCAGAGCGGGACCATCGGAGGACAGCTTATCTGCTGTCTGGTTCGAACACAGAATCCGAGCTGGTCACAACCACGTCACAGGGTAGCGTCGAGCGACGCCCGAGGGGGTGGCGGTGAGGTGGCGCGAGCAGACGCGAAAGCCCCCGAAAACGGTCGTTTTCGGGGGCTTTCGCGTCTGCTCACGCCGTGGGACTCAGCCCAGAACCAGCGAGTCGCCGTCCGCGCTGACGTTGACGGGCACCACGTCGCCGTCGTGCACCTCACCGGCCAGCAGCATCTTGGCCAGCTGGTCGCCGATGGCCTGCTGGACGAGCCGGCGCAACGGCCGCGCGCCGTACACGGGGTCGAAGCCGCGCTGGGCCAGCCACTGCTTGGCCGGCAGCGACACCTCGAGCTGCAGGCGCCGCTGGGCGAGCCGCTTGGCGAGCTGGTTGAGCTGGATGTCCACGATCTGGACCAGTTCCTCGGGGTTGAGGCCGTCGAAGATCAGCACGTCATCCAGGCGGTTGATGAACTCCGGCTTGAACGCCGAGCGCACCGCCGCCATCACCATCTCCTCGGTGCCACCGGATCCCAGGTTGGACGTCAGGATCAGGATCGTGTTGCGGAAGTCGACCGTGCGGCCCTGGCCGTCGGTCAACCGGCCCTCGTCGAGCACCTGCAACAGCACGTCGAAGACGTCCGGGTGGGCCTTCTCCACCTCGTCGAACAGCACCACCGTGTAGGGCCGCCGGCGTACCGACTCCGTCAGCTGACCGCCCTGGTCGTAGCCGATGTAGCCGGGGGGTGCACCGACCAGCCGGGCCACCGAGTGCTTCTCGCCGTACTCGCTCATGTCGATGCGGACCATGGCGCGTTCGTCGTCGAACAGGAAGTCCGCCAACGCTTTTGCCAGCTCGGTCTTACCGACGCCGGTCGGGCCCAGGAACAGGAACGAACCCGTCGGCCGGTTGGGGTCGGCGACCCCGGCCCTACTGCGGCGCACCGCGTCGGAGACGGCCTGCACGGCCTTCTTCTGCCCGACGACACGCTTGCCCAGCTCGTCCTCCATGCGCAGCAGCTTGGCGGTCTCGCCTTCGAGCAGCCGGCCGGCCGGGATCCCGGTCCACGCCGACACCACGTCGGCGATGTCGTCCGGACCGACCTCTTCCTTGAGCATCACATTCTCGCGGGCCTCGGCCTGCGGGATCGCGGCGTCGAGCTTCTTCTCGAGCTCGGGGATGCGGCCGTAGCGCAGCTCGGCGGTCTTCTCGTAGTTGCCGTCGCGCTCGGCGCGCTCGGCCTCGCCGCGCAACGCTTCCAGCTGCTCCTTGAGTTCGCGGACGACGTCGATGGCGTTCTTCTCGTTCTGCCACCGGGTGGTCAGCTCGGCCAGCTTCTCCTTGTAGTCGGCCAGCTCGGCGCGCAGCTTGTCCAGCCGTTCGCGCGATGCCGCGTCCTCTTCTTTGGCCAGCGCCATCTCTTCGATCTCCAGCCGGCGCACCAGACGCTCGACCTCGTCGATCTCTACGGGACGGGAGTCGATCTCCATCCGCAACCGGCTGGCGGACTCGTCGACCAGGTCGATCGCCTTGTCCGGCAGGAAACGGGCGGTGATGTAGCGGTCGGACAGGGTGGCGGCGGCCACCAGCGCGGAGTCGGTGATGCGCACCCCGTGGTGCACCTCGTAGCGGTCCTTGAGCCCGCGCAGGATGCCCACGGTGTCCTCCACCGACGGCTCGCCGACGAACACCTGCTGGAAGCGGCGCTCCAGCGCGGCGTCCTTCTCGATGTATTTGCGGTACTCGTCGAGCGTGGTGGCGCCGACCAGCCGCAGTTCGCCGCGGGCCAGCATGGGCTTGATCATGTTGCCGGCGTCCATCGCCGATTCGCCGGTCGCGCCGGCGCCGACGATGGTGTGCAGCTCGTCGATGAACGTGATGATCTGCCCGGCGGAGTTCTTGATGTCGTCGAGCACCGCCTTGAGGCGCTCCTCGAACTCGCCGCGGTACTTGGCGCCGGCCACCATGGACCCCAGGTCCAGGGAGACAACGGTCTTGTCGCGCAGGCTCTCCGGCACGTCGCCGGCGATGATGCGCTGGGCCAGGCCCTCCACGATGGCGGTCTTGCCGACACCGGGCTCGCCGATGAGCACCGGGTTGTTCTTGGTGCGCCGCGACAGCACCTGAACCACGCGCCGGATCTCGTTGTCGCGGCCGATGACCGGGTCGAGCTTGCCGTCGCGGGCGCGGGCGGTCAGGTCGGTGGAGTACTTCTCCAGGGCCTGGTAGGTGGCCTCGGGGTCGGCGCTGGTCACCCGCGCGCTGCCGCGGACTTTGACGAACGCCTCGCGCAGCGCCTGCGGGGAGGCGCCGTGCCCGGTCAATAGTTTGGCGACGTCGGAGTCGCCGGTGGCCAAGCCGACCATCAGGTGCTCGGTGGAGACGAACTCGTCGTCCATCTCGGTGGCCAGTTGCTGGGCGGTGGTGATGGCCGCCAGCGACTCGCGGGACAGCTGCGGCTGGGAGCTGGCGCCGCTGCTCTGCGGCAGTCGGTCCAGCAGCCGCTGGGTCTCGGTGCGAATGGCGGCGGGCTCCACGCCGACAGCCTCAAGCAGCGGCACGGCGATCCCGTCGTTCTGCGTCAGCAGCGCCATCAGCAAATGAGATGGCCTGATCTCGGGATTGCCGGCGGACGACGCCGCCTGCAGTGCCGACTTCAGGGCCGCCTGCGTCTTGGTTGTCGGGTTGAAAGAGTCCACGACACCTCCGTTCGGGTCTTGATGAAAAATCTTGTCGGGTGGTACAACGCCGTCAAGGTTGAGTCTGTTCCGCTCAAGTCTAAACTCCCCTGGGCGAGCAGACGCAAAAGCTCCCGACACGCCGGGGAAAAAGGGGATTTTGCGTCTGCTCGCGCCAAGAAAAGGGGCCCCTAAAATTGGTGGGCGTGGGACTCGAGGACCGGGAGGCGTTGCAGACGCTGCGCGACGCGTTCACCGACGCCGAACTCGTCCACCGCTTCTATACCCGCTGGTTCGCCCTCGACGCCTCTATTCGCGACCTGTTCCCCCCCGAGATGGCCGGCCAGCGCGCCGCGTTCGGGCACGCACTGCATTGGCTCTACGGCGAACTGCTCGCCCAGCGCGCCGAGGAGCCGGTCGCCTTCCTCGCCCAGCTGGGCCGCGACCACCGCAAATACGGCGTGCTGCCGGCGCACTACACGACGTTGCGCAGCGCGTTGTCTGCGACGCTGCGCACCCAGCTGGGCAGCGCGTGGACGCCGGCCGTCGCCGAGGCCGCCGAACAGTCGCTGAACCTGTTCGCCGGGGTGATGAGCGGGGCCGCGGACTCCGACGACGCACCCGCCTGGTGCGACGGCACGGTCGTAGAGCACCACCGGGTGTCGCGGGACCTCGCGGTGGTGCGGCTGCGCCTGGACCGACCGCTGCGCTACCACCCCGGGCAGTACGTCAACGTGCACATTCCGCAGTGCCCGCGCCGCTGGCGTTACCTGTCGCCGGCCATCCCCGCCGACCCGGACGGTCAGATCGAGTTCCACGTCCGGGTGGTGCCCGGCGGCCTGGTCAGCAACGCCGTCGTCACCGAGACCATGCCGGGGGACCGTTGGCGGGTGTCGAGTCCGCACGGCGGATTCCACGTCGACCGCGACGGCGACGACGTGCTGATGGTCGCGGGCAGCTCGGGACTGGCCCCGCTGCGGGCACTGATCATGGATCTGAGCAGGTTCGCCGAGAACCCGCGGGTGCACCTCTTCTTCGGCGCCCGCTACCCCTGCGAGCTCTACGACCTGCGCACGCTGTGGCAGGTCGCCGCCCACAATCCGTGGTTGTCGGTCTCGCCGGTATCGGAGTACAACCGCGATCCGGCCTGGGCGGCCGAGTACCCCGACGTCTCGCCGCCGCGCGGACTGCACGTGCGCCAGACGGGCCGGCTGCCCGACGTCGTCACCAGGTACGGCAACTGGGGCGACCGGCAGATCCTGATCTGCGGCGGACCCGACATGGTCCGCGCGACCAAGGCCGCGCTGATCGCCAAAGGCGCGCCCGCCGAACGCATCCAGCACGATCCGCTGTCGCGATAGGCCGCGGCGGATATCGCGGCGCACGCCCCGCGAGAACCGCGCCGAAAAGATCTGTGGATTTTTCGCGAATCGAACGCAATTCTGTGTCAGACGGCTGTTGAATAGTCATCTGCTGACACACGCGCCCAACGGGATATGCGGTTCCAGTTAGGAACAGGTGATGAGCTTCGCGGTGCTCCCTCCCGAGATCAACTCGGCGCGGCTACTGTTCGGCGCGGGCCTGGAACCTCTGCTGCGGGCGGCAGCGGCCTGGGACGGCCTGGCCGCCGAGCTGGGTCTGGCAGCGTCCTCGTTCTCCTCGCTGACCTCGGGACTTGTCGGCTCGTCGTGGCAGGGTGCGTCGGCGGTCGCGATGGCCAGTGCTGCGGCGCCGTATCTGGGTTGGTTGACGACGGCAGCGACGCACGCCGAGCAGGCGGGCACCCAGGCGCGGGTCGCCGCGGCGGCGTTCGAAGCCGCGGTCTCGGCGACGGTGCAGCCGGCGATCATCTCGGCCAACCGCTCCCAGTTCGTGTCGCTGGTGCTGTCGAACCTGTTCGGCCAGAACACCCAGGCGATCGCGGCCAGCGAAGCCCTCTACGAACAGATGTGGGCCCAGGACGTGGTCGCGATGTTCGACTACTACACCGGAGCCGCGGCCGCGGCGGCGGCCCTGGTCCCGTTCCCGGAAGGGCTGCTGAGCCTGCTGGGGGTCTCGGTTCCCGCCGCCGTCCCCAGCCTGGACGTCATCGCAGCCGCGGCCGCCCGCAGTTTCCGCAACCTCGGCTTCGCCGACATCGGTGTCGGCAACATCGGCAGCGGCAACATCGGCAACTTCAACATCGGCTCGGGAAACATCGGCAGCAACAACGTCGGCTTCGGCAACGTCGGACCGGCGCTGACGGCCGCATTCGACAACTTCGGCTTCGGCAACACCGGCAGCGGCAACATCGGCTTCGGCAACACCGGCAACAACAACATCGGCTTCGGCAACACCGGCGACGGCAACCAGGGCATCGGGCTCAACGGCATCGGACTGTCCGGCTTCGGCGGCCTGAACTCCGGTTCGGGCAACCTCGGTTTCTTCAACTCGGGCACCGGCAACATCGGTATCGGCAACTCGGGCACCGGAAACTTCGGCATCGGCAACTCCGGCAACAGCTACAACACCGGCATCGGCAACTCCGGCGAAGCCAACACCGGGTTCTTCAACACCGGCATCGCCAACACCGGCTGGGGCAACACCGGCAACTACAACACCGGCATCTTCAACCCCGGCAACAGCAACACCGGAGGCTTCAACCTCGGCAACTACAACACCGGATTCTTCAACGACGGCAACTACAACACCGGCATCGGCAACCCCGGCAACGTCAACACCGGTGCGTTCAACACCGGCAACTACAACAACGGATTCCTGTGGCGCGGCGACAACCAGGGACACTTCTTCACCAGCGGACCGGGCTACTTCAACTCGACCAGCACTCCGTCGTCGGGATTCTTCAACAGCGGACTCGGTAGCTCGTCGGGGTTCTTCAACACCGGCGCCAACAACTCCGGCATCCTCAACACCACGCCGACGGTCCTGGCCGTCGGCAACTCGGGCTTGTTCAACACCGGCGGCTTCCAGTCGGGTCTGATCAACTCGGGCAACACCATCTCGGGCCTGCTGAACTCCAGCCTGGTCGCCATCACGACACCGGCGTTCGTCTCGGGTGTGTTCAACACCGGAAGCAACATGTCGGGCGTCTTCGGCGGCCCGTCGACGTTCAATCTCGGGCTGGCCAACGACGGCGCCCTGAACATCCTCGCCAATGCCAATATCGGCAGCCGCAACATTCTGGGCAGCGGCAATATCGGCGACTTCAACATTCTCGGCAGCGGAAATGTCGGCAGCGGCAACATAATCGGTAGCGGAAACATTGGCAGCCAGAACTTCGGTAGCGCCAATATCGGCTCGCTGAACATCGGCAATGCGAACATCGGCCTGAACAACATCGGCTCGGGCAACCTCGGCAGTTTCAACTTCGGTTTCGGCAACCTCGGCAGCTACAGCATCGGGTTCGGCAACGCCGGCAACTTCAACCAGGGTTTCGCCAATACCGGCAACAACAACATCGGCTTCGGCAACACCGGAAACAACAGCTTCGGCATCGGCCTCACCGGCGACGGCCAGTTCGGCATCGGCGCCCTGAACTCCGGTCTGGGCAACACCGGGTTGTTCAACTCGGGAACCAATAACTTCGGCTTGTTCAACGCGGGCACCGGCAACATCGGCATCGGGAACTCGGGCACCGGCAACGTCGGCCTGTTCAACGCCGGCGTCGGGAACTGGGGCTTCGAGAACCCCGGCAGCGGCAACACCGGATTCCACAACCCCGGTGACTACAACACCGGCTTCGGTAACGTCGGCGCCCTCAACTCCGGCTTCTACAACACCGGCAGTTACAACACCGGCGGTTTCAACGCCGGCAACTTCAACACCGGCGACTTCAACGCCGGCAACACCAACACCGGCAGCTACAACCCGGGCAACACCAACACCGGGTTCTTCAACACCGGCAACGTCAACACCGGCCTGCTGAACAGCGGCAACTTCAACAACGGCTTCTCCCAGGCGCTGGACAACCAGGGCCAGATCGCCATCGATCTGTCGTACACCACCCCGTACATCCCGATCGACATGTCGATGACGATTCCGGTGAACATCGTCATGCCGTTGGGCGGCATGACGATCCCGCTGACCGAAGCCGGAGCGATCTTCCCCAGGACCTTCTACCTGCCGGTGCCGATCATCGCCCCCGAGGGGCTGTTCTTCGTCGGGCCCATCACGCTGGGTGCCTCGACCATCACCGCTCCGCTGGTCACGCTGACCATCGGCGGACCGGGAGTCAACCTGCCGATCAGCATCACCGGGGCCCTGGAAAGCCGCACCATCACATTCCTGAACATCCCCGCCGCACCCGGGATCGGGAACTCCACCACCAACCCGTCGTCGGGCTTCTTCAACACCGGAGCCGGCGGCTCGTCGGGTTTCCAGAACCTGGGCGCGGGCATTTCGGGCATCTCGAACATCGCCGCGACGCTCGGCGCGTCCGGCTTCCAAAACGTCGGCTCGTTGACGTCGGGCTGGGCCAACCTGGGCAACTCCGTCTCCGGCTTCTACAACACCAGTGCGCTGAACCTCGCGACCCCGGCCAACATCTCGGGCCTGTTCAACATCGGCAGCAACGTCTCGGGCCTGTTCAACGGCCCCAACGGCACGGTGTTCAACGCCGGCCTGGCCAACCTCGGCCAGTTGAACTTCGGCGACGGCAACCTCGGCAGCTTCAACCTGGGTAGCGGCAACATCGGCAGCAATAACTTCGGCTTCGGCAACCTCGGCAGTGGCAACTTCGGCAGCGGCAACGTCGGCGTCGGAAACTTCGGCTTCGGCAACGCCGGCCCGGGTCTGACGGCGGTCCTGGACAACATCGGTTTCGGCAACCT